>JAKLQL010000575.1 GCA_022013395.1 Acetobacterium sp. | reverse complement strand
CGTCGCTTCCGGGACATCAGCCCGCCGCTTTCTGCATCAGCCTGGAAGCTGCCCACTGGAACTGGTTCCTGTGGCAATTTAGGCAAAACTGCTCCGGCCCGCAAAATTGCTTTATCACTACAGACAGCTTCACAATCACCGCAGTGATTACAACGGGAGACATCAATCACATGGATAAGTCCCTCACCCCCAGCGACGGCATTGACGGGACAGACGTCCAAACATTTGCCACAGCCGGTACACGTTTCCGGTGATACGTAAAAGCTCACCAGCTTGTTGCAGACCAGCCCATCGCAGCGTTTTCGTTTGATGTGTTTGGTAAAGTCATCTTCGTATTCAGCAATCTGCTGTCTGATTATCTTACCCACTTCTTTGCCATAGTCACAGCTGGATCCGATAATCAGATCATCAGAGATGTCCTGAATAATTTCCACATCCTGTTCCCGGCCCAGTCCCTGGGTGATGCCGGCGGTAACCACCGCCAGTTGCAGCAGTCCTTCCCGACAGATCACACATTCCCCACAGCTGTTTCGTCGGACTGTGTCCGTGAACTGTTTAAGTTGATCCACCGGACAGCGCGTGCGGTTAACTGCTTGGTGTATTGATTCCACATAGTTGCCGATTTCGTCTGGCGAAGCTTTTTTCCACTGTTTGCGTATTTTATTTTCCATCTTAACCCCTTCCTATTTAATCCCATAGCTGGCCCAGAATTTGGGTTTGGCGATGGCAGCCCGCAGGTCACACTGGAAACAACGTTCGGCTTCCTTACAGGCACGATCGACACTAAAACAATCGGTGACTGCCGCAAATCCGGTGATCCGCATTTCGGGATTTTCTTGAGCAGGCTGCTCCCGTTTCTTATCCAGGAAAGTTTCGTCCCGGCCCAGCCAGGTTTCTGAAGCTTCTTCCGCCGCCAGTACATCCTCAATTTTTCCGTCGCCGCCTAATGCCAAGTCAATGGCCACCGCCGCTTTTCGTCCCGAAGCAATAGCCCGGATAACTGAATGGGTACCATAAGATACATCGCCGGCAAGGAAAACACTACTATCCTTCACTTTGAACTCCTCATCTGACTCAATCAGATTGCCGCTAATTACCGGCAGATTCCAGCCGGCCGGTATTTCCGGACGCTGGCCGGTGGCAAAGATGATCGTATCAGCAGAAATTATATGTTCCGAATCTGGCACCAGCTTTAATTGCATCTTCCGGTTTTTATCAAATTTAAATGATTCCACTTTGTGGCAGTTTACCCCGGTGGCATGATTATCATTATTTTCGATGGCGTAAAAAGAAGTGTCGTTGATAATCTGAATACCTTCTGCCAACCCTTCTTCAATTTCGTCCGGACTGGCTGTCATCCCTTCCCGACTTTCCAGACAGACAATCGTCACCCCCGTTGCCCCCAACCGACGAGCAGTTCGGGCACAGTCAAAGGCCACGTTTCCGCCACCTAGAACCACAACATTTCCTGTCATTGTGGGGTGAATCGCCATGGCGGTATTTCTTAAAAACGCGATGTTTTCCAACACATTGCCACAATCGGCGCCATCAATCGGCAGCCGTGTTCCCTGTCCGGCTCCAGTAGCAATCAGAATTTCATCGTAGCCTAATTCGCTTAATGCTTCCAGATCAGTAATTTCCGTATCGGTCAGAATTTTTACGCCGCTATCGGTGATCACCTGAATTTCAGCCTGAACCGCTTTCCGGGGCAGCCGATAGGCCGGAATCCCAGTGGTCAGCATGCCGCCGGCAACCGGCAGTTTTTCAAATACCGTTACCTCATGGCCAGATATTTTCAAATAATAAGCGGCGGTCAATCCCGCCGGACCGCTGCCAATGATCGCCACTTTTTTCCCACTGGCCGGTTTGATCACAACCTTATCTTTCCAAAGCCCCTGATCCTGGGCGGCGGCAAATTTTTTCAGTTCTCTAACCGACAGCGCTTCGTTAATCTCTTTTCGCCGGCATTCGTCTTCGCAGAAGGCCATACACACATACCCCAATGAGTGGGGAAAAGGTGCACGCTCGCGGATTACGGCAATGGCTTCCTGGTAGTTTCCTTCTTTAATAAGCCGGATGTATTTGGGCACATTGATCTGTCCCGGACAGGCTGACCGACAGGGCAAAAGACCGATTTCCCGGTTTAGATCAGCCGCGAAAACCCCTTCTTTATCTTGAAGTGCCCCAGTCGGACAAACTTCGACACAGGCACCACAGAACCGGCAATTTTCTTCAGTCATCTGATGATGCTGGCGAACATCCACCATGATCCGGTCATCCTCCATCACTTCATAATCCAGTACATCTACGCCCCGCAAATCCCGGCAAGCCCGGACGCAGCGGCCACAAGACACACAGCGGTTTAAATCCCGGACAAACAAGGGATTTGATGTATTCACCGGCACCGCATTGAGGGTTCGCTTCAGCCGAGCCGTACTCACTCCCAGATACTGAATCAGCGACTGGAGCTCGCATTTTAAATATTTGGGACAGGTGGTGCAATCCTCCACGTGATTAGCCAACATCAGTTCCATCGACAGACGCCGCATTTTGTTCAGCTTTTCTGTTTTGGTATAGATGATCATGTTTGCTTCCACTGCAGTTGAACAGGCCGATTTAATCCTCTCGTCCCCTTCAATTTCCACCACACACAGCCCACAGGAGCTGATGTCCGGCAGATCCGGATGGTGGCATAAATGTGGGATGTACAGGTCCGCCTTCAAGGCAGCTTTTAAAATGCTATCCTCTGAATTAACCGCCAGCACATGTCCATCAATGGTTATCGTTACCGTTTTCAATTCACACACTCCCATACATTTTTCATAAGATAAATAACAGTTCAACACCTTGACTGTTAAATATCAATCAATTTATAATGTGACTATAAGGTTTGCCCTAGGGGCAAAGTCAAGAGGAAAGCGTGAAAAAAATGAAAAAATTATATTCCATCGGTGAAGTGTCTCGAATTCTCAGTATTCCCTCCAAGGCGCTGCGTAATTACGACCAGCTGAATCTGATGAAACCGGAGCATGTGGATGAAGAGACCAAGTACCGCTATTACAGCTACGATCAGTTCTTCACCATCGATGTCATCCGCTATCTGAATAAGGTGCTTTTTGTTCCACTGGAAGATATTAGAGAACTGATGGGTGAAAAAAAAGACCACCAGCAGCTTTTGAAACTGCTGGAAGCCCATAAAAATTCTCTGGATCAGAAAATCACCGAACTGGAATATTCCAAGCGGGTTACTGAAGGATTGATTACCGATATTAAATATCGGGATAATAATGAAGAAGAAATAGAAATCCATGAAGCGTACCTGCTGACCCGAAATCTCTATTACAACGAGCTGGATGTTTCCATTTATGACCTGGATAAGCATGTCAGCCGGATCTCCATTGACACCGGCCACATTGACAACCGGGAAAGCAATGTGATGTGCACGATTTATTCCATTGCCGATTATGAAACCAATCAGGCTCTGAATGTTAAAGGCTTTGGGATTTTTTCTGACAAAAAAATACCGGGATTAAAGTCGAAACTTATCCCGGAAGGGCGCTATCTGACCCAGCGCTTTCTGTATTCGGAAGAAAACTGCCTGGCTACCCTGAGAAACCTGATCCGTTATAGTTATACCCATGACCTTAAACTGGATGATACGGTTTATCTTATTTCTAAAATGGTCAATGTTTCTGCCGCTACCAAATACGATTATTATATGGATCTGCAAATTATGCGAAAATTCTAACGGTAAAGCTTTTGTTTATCATCCCGCTTTTTGTATATCGCCTGTTTAATCCAAACATGATTTTTGTGAGAAACCATTAAATAAATGCGCATAGATTTTAAAATCCACTTCTAAAAAGACATTAAAAATAATGCGATCAAATTGATCCTCATGTGTCTTGAGAAAATTCATCACCGCTCCCATTGCAATTTCAGCAGCCCGTTGATTGGGAAAGTGAAACACCCCGGTCGATATGCAGCAAAATGCCAGGGTGCGGACCTGATTTTCGACCGCAATTTCAAGACAGGAGCGGTAGCAGTTGGCCAGATCCTGTTCCAGATCCGGTGTTAAGCCATCCTGAATGATCGGCCCAACCGTGTGAATCACATACTTGCTTGGCAGATTATAAGCGCTGGTTATTTTTGCTGTTCCGGTTGGTTCCGGCAAGTTCTGAGCTGTCATTAAAGCATAACAGGCTTCCCGTAATTGAATGCCGGCCGCGCTGTGGATCACGTTATCGATGCAATTGTGGCCGGGGACAAAACAGCCCAGCATCTGACTGTTGGCGGCATTGACAATGGCATCCATCGCCAGCCGGGTGATATCGCCCTGCCAGAGGGACAGTTTATCACCAAATGGAATTTTTACCGCGCCGCTTTTTATTAAGCCTTCATTCACCGTTGCTATTTGTGAAACCGTTACGATCCCCTTTTCCCAGACTTCTTTTTGGAGCAGTCGGTCCTGCATCACTAAAAACTCCGAATCGATGGGCCCCGGTTCTCGGACATTCATTAATCCCCGCAATAGCCGTCGTTTCTCATCTCGATCGGCAGGAATGGTCAGATTCCGGTACTGCTCATTTTCACTTGATAATGTATTAATTAAATAGTCCAGTGTTTCTCGTTCTTTCATCTTTTTATTCCTTTTCGGTAATTTCTTAATGTGAGATTTAAATCTACTATACCCCAATATTACTTATTATAGATGGTAACCACTTGGAATTCAAACGTCAACCACGTCGATTCATTGTCCAATATTTTCAATAAACAAAAACCCGTTTCCAACCATTGACTCCAGTTGAAAACAGGTTCTGCATATTATCAGTTCATCTAAATTTTTACAGTTTATTCAAAGTGAACACGGGTTGCATCAAAACGGTCTTGCTGTTTTGCATCCGCTACCGGGTAGCCAATCGGAATGATGGCATAGGGTTGGAGATGATCAGGAACATTTAGAGCTTTGCGGACATTTTCCATCCGGTCTGCCAACGGCGCAATGCCAATCCAGACTGCTCCCAGTCCGAGTTCGGTGACTTCCAGCAGAATATTCTGGGTAGCGGCAGCCATATCGATGTCGGCAAAATCCGGCAAAATCATTTCCTTGCGATAAACTGGCACAATCGCCATGGCAGCATCCTTAATGCATCCGCCATAAGGGCTACAGTCAGCTAGGGCGGCCAGGGTTTCTTTGTTTTTAACTACAAAGAACTCCCAGGGCTGCTGATTGGCGGCTGATGGTGCAGCCATAGCAGCTTTTAATAACAACTCGATTTTTTCCGCTTCCACTTCTTTGTTTTCATACTTTCTCACACTGGTTCGATTAAATATTACGCTCATTTTTTTCCTCCATATATTTTTTATTTTTTACACATCACTACTTTTTTAGAATCTCAACAATTTCGCCGATATAAAGGTCATGGTAATCTTTTTCGGCATACCATAACTCATCGATGGACCCATCAATAAAGTTTTCCGGATCAATCGGCTGTCGACAGAGTTTTCGGCACAGCATCACGGTTTCGGCTTCCTCAAAATAGGGGATCCCCTCCTGATGTGCAACCGTCAGTCCCGATGCTTTAATTTTATCCTCATCCCGGCCGGATACGGTCCCCATATAGTTGAGTATTTTCTGGTGTTCCTTATGGTCAAAGAATGTCAGTGAAAAATGATCGGATCCATCCACAAATTCCTTAGTGAACCGACTTTTACGGATCACGATATAAGCCACGTTTTTGTTCCACAAAACGCCCATACCACCCCATGATGCTGTCATACTATTGATTTTTCCATCTTTTTCGGCGGTAATCAGCATCCATTCTTTTCCAATTAAACGAAACGGGCTGACATCAAAGTTATTTGCCTTAATTGTTTTAAAACTACTCATTCAAATTCTCCTTTATGGTGCTTTGGCAATCTCCTTGCTTCTCTTTTCATTCCATGCTATTATTTTATCAGTGATTTTCAATAAAACAAGTATGCACTTATTAGTCACTTACTACCCCAAAAGATAGTAAGTATCCATTAAAATATAGAAGGAGTTCTAAATGACCGAAAAAAAACATTTCTGCTGCCCAATTGATGCCACCATCAGCCTAATTGGCGGAAAATATAAAACCAAAATTCTCTGGCACCTGGTTGACAAGACCCTGCGCTTTAATGAACTGCAAAAAATTGTCCAGCACGCCACCCCTAAAATGCTCACTCAGCAGTTGCGGGAGTTGGAGCGGGATGGACTGGTTACCCGGACCGTCTATCCGGTGGTGCCACCTAAAACCGAATATGCCCTGACCAGTTTCGGTCGGAGCCTTTATCCGATTCTGGATTCGATGTGTGAATGGGGCAAAGATTATATGGCTGACGTCGCCACCGACGACCTGGCTAAGGCTGTCAATCAGTAATCAAAACACAATACTAGACGATGTAAAGAAGAAGAAGGAGTACCAATGATATTTTATTTTTCAGCAACAGGAAATAGTCAACACGTCGCCACCCGGATCGCAGCAGCGACGAATGATGAAATCTTTTCGATGACCGATGGTTTGAAAAACGACTTGTCCCAGTTTCAAATCAAACCGGACGAAGCCGTTGGCATTGTTGCACCGACCTATTTTATTGGATTGCCAATTCTGGTTCGAGATTTTCTGGCCAGTCTTGAACTGATCACAAAGAAAAAGCCTTATACCTATTTTGTGTCCACTTATGGCACCACCTGCGGAAATACTGGAGCCGTAGTCAATGATATCATGGCTAAAAAAGGCTTTCCCCTGGATGCCCGTTATAGCATCAAGATGCCAGACACCTGGACCCCGATCTTTGATTTAACCGATGAGGCCAAAATGCAAAAAATCAACAATAAAGCCGATTTACTAATTGATACAGTAATTGATCAGATCAAGCGCAAAGCAAACGGCGACATGATGAAGCGTAAAACCCCGGGCTTTCTGGCGCGGCGGTATTACAAATCCTATGACAAACAACGAACGACCAACCATTTTAATGTGGAAGATACCTGTGTGAGCTGCGGTCTTTGTGCTAAGCACTGTCCGGTCGACGCCATTACGATGGAAAATGGGAAACCGGTCTGGATCAAAGAGCAATGTGTAATGTGCCTGGGTTGTCTCCACCGCTGTCCCGTGTTTTCAATTCAGTATGGCCAGAACACCAAAAAACATGGTCAATATCGCCATCCTAATGTAAGTAGGATTTAAAGTAGCGCCTTTACCACTGTACCGATTGCTTCGTCAAACGAAATGGTTCGCCCGTCGTTTTCGGTTGGCCCCAAGGGGTAGTCACGGTTAAAGCGGATTAAGGTTGCCTGGTGATTTTCATAGGTCATATTTTCAAAGGGATAGCGGATGATGCCAGGGGTGTTAAACCCCACTCCGAATTCCAGCAGCGTTATCTTTTTCCCCTGGCTGACTTCTAAAAATTCTTTGTATCGTTTATCGGCGGCATACCAGGCCGAATCCTGAACAAAATACTGATTATGACGGAGATTCACATCCATGCTACCACCACAGACCGGACATTTGGGCACCATCGCAACGGGAATTTTGCAATCAACCGTCGCTGCCAGCATCTTTTTAATCATTTCGGCATTATCATACAAGGTATCGTGACAGGCTTTGGCACACTGAATAAAGGCATAATCACCCTGGACTTCAAAGACCTTCTCAGCCGGAAAACCGGCTTTGACAAATTGGCTTTCGACATTGGTAGATAAGACAAAGTATTCTTTCTGCCTGACCAATTCAAAGATCTCATGATACAGTGATGTAGCCGGCATGGCGTAGCGATTAACGTCAATGTGTCTGGCCCAATGCGCCCAGGATTCCGCTTCGGTTTCAAAGGGATAGAATGATCCGGAGTACATGTCCGTGATCCCGTATTTCTCGATAAAATCGGCAAAGTTATCGGTAAACCGTTTCCCGCCATAATCCAAACCAGCGGCTGCCGAAAGTCCGGCGCCACCACCAATTAGAATAACTTCACTTTTTTTTATGGCTTCTCTGGCCGCATTGATGCGCTGCTCTAAATTGTTCATTTCTAATCCTCTTAAATTTCTATTGATCATTTTCTTTTTTTTATTCCCAGATGGTTTTTTAGCCAATGGGACAACAGGCCATACAAGGGTTGCACTTTTCAACGCTGTGGTGTCAATTATCACTATTCAGATGAAGAGTTCAATCATATTGTGATATGGTTTATTCTAACACAAACAAAGGAACCATATGATGTCAAAATTGTGTGTAAAATAATATCGCTCTCCGGCCTGCAGATTTTTGTAAAAAAAAGCATCCGTTGTTTACTCTGACAACAGATGCTTAATAATTATTTAAGACTTGTAAAAAATCATCCCAGAATCGCTTTTTTTAAATTACTCATCATCAATTAGATTGATTGATCCGCATAATAAATCAACATGCTCAGATATGCCGTATTCTCACCGATATTCCGATAGGCATGGGAAACATTCGCTTTAAATCTAATGGAATCGCCCTTTTTCAGGCAGTGTGGTGTATCGTTGATCAAAATTTCGACGACGCCTTTAAAAACGGTGACATACTCTTCAGTTCCCAGAATATGCGCCGGTGAGGACATCTTGCCCTCTGGAGCAATTTCAATCCGATAGGTTTCAAACAGTTTTTTTTCCTCAAAAGGAAAAACCGGGTAATTGATATATTTCCCATCATCTTCTATTAACGGAATAACTGATTCTGCGGAGATGATCATCGTTTCTTCGGATTGGATATTCAACAAAGAAGAAAATGAGGTTTTATAGCCCTCAGCAATTTTCCATAAAACTGAAATAGTCGGATTGACATCCCCTTTTTCAATCTGCGCCAACATGCTGCGTGAAACGCCGGTCGTTTTGGCCGCAGCATCCAGGGTCAATTTTTTTGATTCGCGGATATTTTTGATATTTTTTCCCACAATTAAATTGATATTCAAAAGAAACCTCCTAATTAATCGCTCGATGTATTGACAATATAGTATACTAATAGTACAATATATAAAATTCTTATATATTGTACTATTAGTATACTATATTCATCATCGGAGGTCAATCCCATGTTCAATTTGTTCAATTTTTTAACCTATGCCGTGATTACCGCCATCACACCCGGCCCCAACAATATCATGTCAATGTCAATTGCCAGACAATATGGATTCAAACGTTCGCTACCTTTTAATTTTGGTGTCTTTGCGGGATTTTCGGTAGTGATGCTGATCTGCACCTATTTTTTCGCAACCCTTTCATCCGTGATTCCAATGATCAAGGCACCAATGATTCTAATTGGCGCAATTTATATGCTTTATCTAGCCTGGATAACTTTTAAAAGTACTTCCAAAATCGAAGAAAGCCATGTCAGTAGTGGCTTTCTCAACGGCTTAATGCTGCAATTTATTAATCCCAAAGTTTATCTTTACTGCCTAATCTCGATGGAGGTGTATATCCTCCCCAATTTTAGCAGACAACCGGGTATCCTTTTTGCTTTTGCCCTGTTATTAGCTCTGATCGGTTTTGGTTTTACCCTGTGTTGGTCGGTTTTCGGCACTTTGTTTCAGCGACTTTTCTCAACATATGCCCAGTTAATCAATACCATTCTGGCGCTGCTGCTTGTTTATTGTGCGATTGCGCTTTTTTTTGAATAATTGAGCAGAGGACGGTTTACTTATGTAGACCCTTAGCGGTTTACTATAAACGATTTTCCAATCCGGATTTGCCGCGGCTGGTTAATTCGAATGCTTACCAGTTTTACTGTTTTATCAAAAAAACGACATTTGCCCATCAACATAGGACAGCTGTTTGGCGGCTTTAATAATATCCCCATCCATGGCATTGCCAATTAAAAAGGACGAATTTGGATCGTGGTTGGCCATATTATGTTTGACGGTTTGATCGTCGTGATTGGCATAGCAGTAGCGACAGCCGTGACCGCAGCTATTGTAGACGCCGATATCACTGCCCAGCAGACAGTCACAGCCTTCTCGGCTGGTATGACGGTTTTTAGGGACCTTCAGGCTGGTGCCGATGGCGCCCTCAAGAACTGCCTGGGTCATACAGCCGGAGCAGTCCACTCCGTAGGGCGCCAGATCGGTCCCTTCACTGCAGCTGCGCAGGGTCATCTGATTTTGTCTGGCAAGGGCGGCAAAAGCCTGGCCGATTTGAGATCGTTCAGCGGTTGTCACCGCCTGGACACCCCGGAAATTACGGCGGGTCTTTTGATAGAGATCAATAAAGCTGATCACACAGTGATCGGTATAGCCTTTAAGGCTACTGGCCATCCGCTCGAAGCTGTCCAGATGGAAATCCAGAGAATATTTTTCCGAAATAAAAATCGGATCATAGCGCCAACCCACTGCCCGGCTGTCCGACACGGTGGACAGCCGCTTAAATGCCTCGATGACCTGCGCCTGGTCTGGCACATGGGGTTCAATGTCTCGGCCATAGGGGGTGATGGTCACAAACCAAAACTGTTTGAAGGCGCTGATTTCTGACAATTGGTCAAGCATCGGGGCGGGATTTTTGGTGCAAAAGGCCAGACAGTCCACTACCTCCGGCGATAACCGATATTGGATGACCTGTTGGGGATAATAAGGATTGCGAACCAAGGCAAAGCCTGCCCGGATGCGATTATAAAACCATTTACTGTAAAATGCCGGGATATCGGTGCGGTTGCCAGTGTTTAGGATCATTGAAACTCCTTTCTGAATGTTGTTCGTGCCAATAACGAAACTGCCATAAGCTTAGTGACCAGTTTCGCACGAAACAATTTTTTCGATTTGATATATTCTTTTATTTGAGCGATGCCGCCACCATTTCCGGCATCGTGATCCGGCCAGTCAATTGGTATCGGCTACGAATTTCCTCATATAGCCGCTCCATCGGAAAGTTAGTCATTGTTTCATCTAACCGCCATTCCCCGTCCGCCAAGATTAGCCGCACGCCTAGTCCCAACTCCATGGGAGTATAACGCACCGCCCTCGTCATGGCCTCCCCGCGATAGCGATAGTCCACCGCCAAATCTCGGATCCGCGCCTGTTCCAGAACAACATCTTTCATGGCCGATGCCGGAATGTTCGTTACCCTGCCCCAGGAATGGCAACAGATTCCCCCATCATCGAGGGTAAAACGACACCTAATGCGAAGCATCGCCCACACTCCCAAGGCCGCTCCAAAGACAAAAAATGTCGCAACTGACCCTACCAGTATCGGTGACAGTCCATCTGGACTCCCCCAAATCACTAACATGGCAGCCGCTGAAAGCAGCAGCAGAGTACTGCCTGCGATGGCACCGAAATGCTGGGTCCGGTTACTATGAATTGTCACAGTTTTGTTTGATGGGAATAAACCAGATTGTGATGGTGACAGCCGGCTCCACACCAGTGGATAGCCGGGCAGAGCATTATAGACCACGGCGCGTACCGTTCCGGCTTTGAGAATCACACAGGGCTGGAAAATTCCACCGAATGCTGGCGGTTCCATCTGCGTCCAGAGAAGTATTTTTTGCTGCTTTCCCCGAAAAACAATCAGGTATTCTGAAGTAATTTCCACCCCGCCCCGGCCTGAACGGGACAGGCTCATGCCAGATAAAAAAAGCAGTACCATCAGCACGCTAATCACTCCGCCAGCGACTTGGGCCCAAAGATGCTCGCCAAATCCAACCAACAGAAAGAAGCTGAACAATAATTCGCCGGCAACCGCTGCCACTATCGCTGTAATTCCCCGTTTATGCCGGGTACCGGGATATATCAATTGGTTTGTTTCGCTTGTCATTTTTAAACCAACCCTACTTTCCATTACGAATAAGCTTTACTAAAGCCCGGGCTTTAACTTCGCAGCCATCTGGCACCAGCAATGGTACCCGATCCCGAAACTCCACTTTGCCGCCATAGCGCATGCGCCCGGTGCTTCGGTACAGCACCCTCAGATAGAAACGGCCGTTTTCTTCCAGCAAATCGGCATCCATCGCTTTGAGTGTTTCGCGTTCATTAAAAACAGGCCGCACATTGCCCCACAGCAAAAAGTTCCAACCAATTTTGGTTTCACAGGGATCTTTCATGATCATCCTTTTCAAATACCAGCGATAGAATCCGCGGGCGGCCCAAGGCAGTCCCGCTGCCAACAACAGCGATAACCACCGCCAAAGTGGTACCTCCGGGAACTGCTCATAAAGCACCATGGCAAAAATACCGCCAATGATCGCGAGACACCCGGCCGTAAAAGGTACCAACCAGCGGTTCCGCTTACTTTGCCAGCCAAGCATATCCTGAGCGACCTGCCGAGCCTCCTCAGGAGAATAGGCCCAGCTTCCCAACACCTTTGACTCATCGTAGCGCCCCAATCGTTTTGCCCGCAATGCAATAGCCGGGATCAGCATAATTAAAAACAATAACAATGCAAGCCCCAGGCCCCATATGAGCTCTTCAGCCATCATCACACCAGTTACAATCACCGCTAATGTTGCTAGCAATAATAAACTTAACATCCACTTAAAATACGGTTTCATCACGAATCCTCCAAATTTTATACGATTAGACAAATGCAAAAGTATCCTGAACCATAGGTTCAGTTTTGCCCTTGCTTGTAAATTGCTTCAAGGATAATGAACACGATGTATCCTTCAATTTTCAGACATTGTATCGATTGTTCTTAATTAATATTTCATCATAAAAGAGACCATTTGTAAACCGTTTAGTACCTATTCAAAAAATAAAAAACGACCAAATTATAGCTATTTAGTCGTGTTAAATATTTTATCATATTATTATTTGGCAAACCTCGGGTTTTTCCGAATCAGAATACCGTTGATCGCCAGCAGAATAAAGGTTGCCACAATCCCTGCTTCAGGGCTAAGGCTTCTGCTCATTCATGTCAGTCTGGGTTAACGGCAGCAATTAAAAAACCAGAAACATCGGACGAATGTCCTCTGCTTCTGGTTTTGTGTCATTTTACTTTAGATCTACTAAACTGATTAAACTAATCGTTCCGTTTCTTTAATGATGGTTAACTAATCTCGCAATGTTTTTAATGCATTACTCCAGGCAATCACTTGATCAAAGACATCGTTTAGTGTCCCTTCGTGACGTGGGTTTGGTTTAAAGGTATTATTTTCAAAATCAGTGAAGAGCGAAAGCATCACTTGGGCCCGCACATCGGCCATATGGAGTTCGCCGGCGACGTGTCTGAGATGTTCAACCGCCCGGGTTCCCCCGGCGCTGCCGTAGCTCACAAATCCGGCAGCTTTATTCTGCCACTCAACATTCAAAAAGTCGATGGCATTTTTTAATGCGCCGGGAATACTATGGTTGTACTCAGCGGTAACAAATATAAATCCGTCAAATTGCTTTATTTTCTGGGACCATATCTTTGTATGTTCTTTGGTATACTTCTGCATCATTGCCGGAAATGGTTCATCATAAAGGGGCAAATGATAATCTGCCACATCGATTAACTCATAGTTCGCATCACTACGTTTCTGTGCCAGTTCATTAACCCATTTTGCCACTGCTTCGCCATTTCGTCCCGGTCGGGTGCTTCCTAATATTATGCCGATTTTTGTCATCTTGATCCTCCTCGAATCTCTATAAAATAATTTTAAATATGTTTAATATTATTTTACCCGCTAATTCTGAAAGAAAACATAATAAAATAACAAGCATTTAAGTGATTATGAATTATCAACCGATCTCAAAACGAAGAGTTTTCTCGTTTTGTTTATTTCTGTTTAAATTCACTAGATTGTCGGAAATAAATCAGTAACCCGATGAAGCCACCCATAAAGCCACTTAACAAGCCGCTGAT
>JAKLQL010000574.1 GCA_022013395.1 Acetobacterium sp. | reverse complement strand
CCTTCTTCTAAAGACTTGTAACCGCTTGATTGAATTTGTGAAAAATGTGCAAATACATCTTTACCATCTTCCCCTGTAATAAAACCAAAACCTTTTTCTGAGTTAAACCATTTCACTGTACCATTCATTGATGAGTACCTCCTAATTTTATTCCCTAAATCCTTGTAATACGGATAACAACTACATTTCTAAATTAGGATAATACTGTAAAGCATAGTACCAATTAAAAAATATTAATGTTAAATTCATTTACTATTAATTTAAGTTCTTACTTATAATAACACGAATGTTTCAATATAGCAAACTTTTAATTATTTTTTTTATCATAACTTAATCTTTTTAATGAAACGCCTCATCTTTCCCGTTTCAATTCCAGATTTTTTTATCGAAACGATGGAAAATCATTATTTAACATGTTACAATATAACAACTGTTTCTAAATTCTTACTGATATTAACAGCCCGTGAGGCTTTTAAATTTAAAGTAGCATTTAGCTAGTATAATTTGTTCATTAGGAGGTTTCATATGCGTTTAGTTACTCGTTCTGATTTTGACGGTTTAATATGTGGCATGCTGCTAAAAGAAGCCGGTATCATTGACGACTGGATTTTTGTTCATCCAAAAGACCTGCAAGACGGGCTCTTTTCCCCCACTGACAATGATGTGCTGGCCAATGTTCCCTATGTACCCGGTTGTGGTATGTGGTTTGATCACCATACGTCAGAGAAAGATCGGTTGGGCTGGGAGCCCGGTGTCGAAGGCGAAAGCCGTTTAGCCCCTTCCGCAGCCCGGATTATTTATGAATATTATGGTGGCGCGGGGCGTTTCCCCAATTATGAAAACATGATTCTTTCCGTCGACAAGGTCGACTCCGGCAATCTTACCCAGGATGAGATCTTAAACCCTACCGGTTGGATCTTGCTTGGTTTCATTTCCGATCCCCGCACTGGCCTGGGTCGCTTCCGAGATTTCAGGATTAGCAATTATCAATTGATGGAAGAACTGATTAATCTCTTTAGAAATCTCTCGATCGAAGAAATTCTGGAACTACCAGACATAAAAGAACGGGTTGAGCTTTATTTAGATCAGTCCCGACTCTTTGCGGAGATGGTCAAAGCCCATACAACCATCGTTGAAAATGTCATTATCACCGATTTGCGGGATGTCGAGACGATTTACACCGGTAATCGCTTCATGATCTACAGCCTTTATCCGGAACAGAATGTTTCGCTCTGGATCGTTGATGGCAAACAAAAACAGAATGTCTCCATTGCCTGCGGTTACAGCATCCTCAATCGCACCTGTACGGTCGATATTGGCAAGCTGATGCTCAAGTACGGCGGCGGCGGTCATCAAATGGTTGGCACCTGCCAGATTCCCTATGATGATGCCAACCCCACCATCGACGCAATCGTCGATGTCTTAAAAAACAAATAGCATCTTTAAAAATCAGCCAGCAACCCTGGTTGATTTTTTTATTTCTGGTGATGTTTTCAAAATAGTGTTCAATTTTTTCCAGATTGAAGGTAATAATTTTCCATTTAATTTCGTTGACAGCGTTATCATCCCGTGATAATGTTTGCATATGTAAACAAATAGTCGGGTTTCATGTAATATTTTTATACCAGTGGGATCAATTGTTATTCTGGAGGGATAATCAACCGGCAGCAAGTTTGATCGCTCACGTCTTGCGATGGTCAAATGAACACACCCGATAAAATTTTAAGGAGGCTATAAATGGCAGCTCGTATTTTATTAGTCGGCAGTGTAATGATGGATCTTATTCTTCGGTGTGAACGTGCACCAGAACCCAGTGAAAGTGTTTTAGGACACGATTACCGTAACGCCCCTGGCGGAAAAGGGAGCAATGCGGCCGTTGCCGCCGCCCGTACCGGTGCCAAGGTATCGGCTTATGCCACCGTCGGCGATGACTCCAACGGCGAATATCTGCTTGATTGCTGGAAAAAAGAAGGCGTTGATACCACTCATACCATCACCAAACCTGGTGCCAACACCGGATTTGTGGCGATCACCCTGGAAGACAATGGTCAAAACCGCTTGATCATCTTCCCTGGCGCCAACATGCTTACGCCGCCGGATCAATTGGAAAAAGCATTTGAGGATGACTTTGATGCGGTGCTGCTGCAGTTTGAAATTCCCCTGGAAACGAATGCCAAGGCGATCGAAATCGCTAATCGAAAAGGCATCATCACCGTTTTGGATGCCGGCCCGGCGCAAGATTATCCGCTGGAAAAATTGCCACCGGTAACGATTCTATCCCCTAATGAAACTGAAACCAAGGCGCTGGTGGGGATCTATCCCGCTGATGAAGCGTCCTGCCGGGAAGCGGCCCAAAAACTGATGGAACGCAACGGCTGTAAATTTGTTGCCCTTAAACTGGGTGATCGCGGTTCCTATCTCTATGGCGATGGTCTGGATGTGCTGATTCCACCTTACAAGGTAGATGCCATTGACCCCACCGCCGCTGGCGATGCCTACACTGGCACCTTAGCCAAAGCGTTTGTGGAAATGGGCGACCTGGTCGCAGCGGCCAAATATGCCAGTGCCTCCGGTGCGCTGACCTGTACTCAATTGGGCGCTCAACCATCGTTGCCGACCGCCGCCGAGATTGATGCTTTCCTGGCTACCCAAAAATAACAACGCTTAGATAAGAAGACACTTAACATTAGACTGCTTTGGTTTGTATATCAACCAAGGCAGTCTTTTTAGGTGACTAACGATCTCACATTTTGTTTGTTTACGCAAATAAAATAACATATAATGGGTATCAATCAAGCAATTATCTAAATAAAACGTAAGAAGAGGTATGAAATGAAAAAGAGAAAACTGATTTTGGTTCTAACCGCGCTAGGACTGAGTCTCTTCCTATTGGGAGGCTGTCAAAGCAAAAAAGATGTCACCGATTATTCAAAAGCCGAACACTGGTTGAACGTCCCGACGACCGAGGATAAAGAGGTCG
This sequence comes from Acetobacterium sp., assembly GCA_022013395.1. Taxonomy (GTDB): domain Bacteria; phylum Bacillota; class Clostridia; order Eubacteriales; family Eubacteriaceae; genus Acetobacterium. Next base: position 357 of record JAKLQL010000574.1, on the reverse strand, counting down.
ATGTTTTTTATCTCTACCCTACCACCTATTCGCCTGCTGACCAGACCAACCCCAGCATCAGTACCATCGATGACTCCGGGATGGTTGCCAATGCCAAACTGGCTTTTGACCGCCAGGCCACGGCCTTTGAAACAGTGGCTAACATTTATGCCCCCTACTATCGGCAGGATAATTTATCCAGCGTCAACCGGGAAGAAACCATTGCCGGCATCCCCACCACCGATGCCACGGCCGCCTTTGACTACTACATCAAACATTACAACAATGGCCGTCCCTTTATTCTGGCCGGTCATTCCCAGGGCGCTGATGTGACGAGCAACCTATTATCTGGATATTTAAAAGAGCACCCGGATGTCT
>JAKLQL010000573.1 GCA_022013395.1 Acetobacterium sp. | reverse complement strand
CCGGGGTATGATTTTTGATCAGGTATCCGTCGGCACCATTTTTCATGGCCCGTTCCACCAGTTCACGGTCATCAAAAGTCGTTCAGATCAGCACTTTTCCCAGATCTTGGGTTACAATCTCTTTGGTCGCGGCAATGCCATCCATCTCCGGCATCTGGATATCCATCAAAAAAACATCCGGCTTTTCCTTCATCGCAAATTCCAGGGCCTCTCGGCCATTTTTGGCACAACCAACAACATGAAACTCGTCATCAACGCCAAGGATAATGCCCATGCCGTCTCGCACAAAATCGGAGTCATCAACAATGATTACCTTTATTTTATTCATACCAATCCCCTTTCCTCAAACGACGCCAAAGGAAAAATCATATTGATCCGAAATCCGTTTTGGCCATCAATATCAATTAATCCATTTACTTTCCGGGTGCGGTCTTTCATCCCCTGAATGCCCATTCCGACCACGATGGTTTCACAGCTTGTGCCGTTATTATAAATGCTACAGCGGACGATTTTGTTCAGCACTACCAATTCGATGGCCAGTCTGGAGCATTCGGCATATTTAAGGGCATTGGAAACTGCTTCAATGGCATTATCCAGAATCACTTCCCAAATTTGATCAGGGATCTCTTTATCTTCACCCTCTAATAGCAAGGTCGCCTGAATGTCGTATTTTTCCCGGCATTCTTCACATAATCCATGAAGCTGCAGCAGCGCTGCCTTTTTCCGATCCGGTTTTTCCTTCCGTAAGATAAAGCGGATTTCATCCATGCTTTCCCTTAAGGTATCGATCACGGCCTGAATAATCCGGCTGCTTTCTTCCGGTTTATTACTGATCAGTACTTTGCTGGCTTCCAGTTGATAAACAGAACCGTTAATGCTGTGCCCCAGTTTATCGTGGAGCGCCTGGTAGATTTGGGCTCGTTCTTCCAGTATTTGATTTTTATAATACAGGCTGTTTTGTTCCAGTTTCTTTTTAAACCGCAGGTCTTTGTCCGAAATGGAATCCTTTAGTTTAAACTCTTCCTGCTCATAGTTTTCAAGCTTATCTTGATACCGCTTAATCATCACATGATTCTGAAAATAAATAACACTGATAAAGATACAAAAAATCATATAAACGGCTAAATCCGGCGGATTGAAAAAAGCACCGCCGAAGGCCATCAAGCCGACGACGAGGGACAATTTAAAATAAACCGTCGTATCCAGTACCACCACCGGAATTAAATAAAAACCGACGCCGCTTTCCCGAAATAAAACGAAGATCAATATCGCCAGGATTATTTCAGCAAGTAAGCAGCCGATTTTCTCCTTGTCCAGCAACTCATAAAGGGTCGATACCGCCAGAAACATTCCCAGCAAAAAACATTCCAGGCTGATCGCTTGAAGCGATTTCGCACTGCCAACAATCACGTATGCCAGCATGATCGTCAGACAGCTGAATTTCATCATCGAGAAATAGTATTCCTTCATCTTTTCAACCATCTGTCTGACTTCCCATCCCCGTTTATTTTATGAACATTCTATCACATTTTAGATTTTTACTTCAATGCAATTGTTTAATAATCCTTTTTTCCAACCATAACACCAATGGAGGTCCCGGCCATGAGGATCAGCAGGTAACAGCCGACAATCAGCCCATACATTGCATAAACCCCAGTTTCTCCCGTCATCAACATTTCTGACGCGACAATTACCCAGCGCTGGGGAATCAGCAGGGATGCTTTTACCCACCACTGAGCCGCACTGGTAATCGGAAAGTATAAGCCAGCCATAATGTTAGACACAATCCAGATGGCAAAGACCGCATAGGTCGCGTTCATGGTGTT
>JAKLQL010000572.1 GCA_022013395.1 Acetobacterium sp. | reverse complement strand
TGATACCGATTCTCTGGCAGCGGCAGCGCTGCTCCATGATATCGTAAAGACTGAAAAGCATCATCCCGAGAAGGGGGCTTTGGTACTGAAAAAAATGGGGTATGAAAAAATCGGTAGTATGATTTTAGCCCATATGGATATTGACGTAGAAAATAATGATCCCATCAGTGAAAGGGAGATTTTATATTTAGCTGATAAACTGGTCCAAGACGATCAGTTCGGTAAGTTAAGCATCAGAAAAGCTGAAATGTTGGAAAAATTTAAACATCAGCCGGAAGCACTCGAAAAAATAAATAAACGCTATCAGGATGCTGAAGCGATTGTAAAAAAAATTGAAACGGTCACCGGGAAGGATTTTTGGGATGAACAAAACGATTTATCTGGTTAGACATGGTGAAATTGAGTGGAATAAAGAAAAAGCCTACATCGGACAGATCGATCTCCCCTTGTCGGAACAGGGCAAAATACAAGCTGCCAAACGCCGTGAATTTTTCGCTGAAATAAATCTTGACAGAGCATATACCAGCCCGCTAAAACGTTGTGTAACAACGCTGGACAGTATTTTGGAAAACAGACCTGTTCCCAGAGAGACTATCACAGAACTCCAGGAAATCAGCATGGGCGATTGGGAAGGGCAAACCTTTAAGTCAATCAAAAGCAAGTTTCCGGGCGACTATGAAAAGCGCGGCCAGGAAATAGCAAGTTTTGCTCCCCCCAGTGGCGAAAGCTTTTTAGATCTCCAGCAACGGGTCATGCCGGCATTTAAAAAAATTGCCGAAAAAGAGGAAGAGCATCAAATGATCATTCTGGCCCATGCCGGTGTGATTCGGGTAATCCTAACCAGCATTCTGGGCTTGCCCCTAAACCATATCTTCAACTGGCCAATTGACTACGCCGGTATTTATCAATTGTGTTATGATCAAGACCAGGAAAAGTGGATGTGTAAAAATAGATGAAAAGAGACAGGAACCAATGAATAGAAATGTATATCAAGCACTTATAAAAGAATCAAAGGAACGATGTGCCCACTATGACATTAAAGAAGATCAGGTTTTCAGTAAAAAAATGATCGACAATTCAGAACTTCAGAAGAAATTTACCGAAAACCGAGATCTCATCCTCACCGCCTCACCTTATATGGAGCACCTGATGAGCATCGTCAGGGGAAATAACTTTTTCGTCCTGTTGACGGATAAAGAGGGCTGTATCCTTAACGCCATTGGCGATGAAAAAATATTATCGGAAGCCTTTGAATTAAAAATGGTCGCCGGTGCCTATATGAATGAAGAGAACATTGGAACCAATGCCATGTCGGTCGTCATCAAATCCGAAGAAGCCATCCAGTTGTCTGGCCAAGATCACTTCATCAAAGCCTATCATCGTTGGACTTGTTCCGGAGCACCCATTAAAGATCCCAATGGCAACCTCATCGGCGCTTTGGATCTCACCGGTTATTCAGACTCCGTTCATCCCCATACCCTGGGGATGGTTATCGCCGCTTCCAACGCCATTGAAGAAATGTTAAAGGTTAAAGAATATAATCGGCTCCAGAACATGACCAATAAACATATCAAAACCATTTTCAATTCCATGCCAGTGGCTATCCTCACCTCAGATCTGGATGGAGGCATCAAAATATATAACCAGAAAGCCATGGATTTATTCGGAAACAAATATAAACAATTAGCAGCCACCAATGTGGCTGAAATCATTGAAGAATGGGAAAATATTAAAGACGCCATCCATTCGGAACGGCATGTCAACCGGATCATCAATATTAAGGCGTTGAGAAATAATTTTCACTGTCAAATGACGGCCAGTCCGATCTATAACCCCCAGGATGACAGTATCGAAATTGTCTTTGTCTTAAAAGAAGACCAATCAAGAAAAATCACCAAAAACGAGCAACCCTATTATACCTTTGATAAAATCATGGGGACGGACAAACATTTTGTCAGCACCATCGAGTATGCCAAGAAAATATCCAACAATCGTTCCACGATTCTGATCTTGGGAGAAAGTGGTTGTGGCAAGGAGGTGTTCGCCCAGGCCATCCATAATTTCAGTAAACGGATGGATGAACCCTTTGTGGCCTTAAACTGCGGTGCCATTCCCAATCAGTTAATTGAATCCGAGCTCTTTGGTTATGAGGAAGGTGCCTATACCGGGGCTAAAAAAGGTGGCAACATCGGTAAATTTGAACTGGCCAACAATGGCACGATTATGCTGGATGAAATCGGTGAAATGCCTCTGGATATGCAGACCAGGCTACTCCGAGTACTTCAGGAAAATGTAATTACCCGCATCGGTAGCCAAAAATCCATTCCCATTGATGTTCGCATTATTGCAGCTACTAACAAAGACCTGAAAAAAGAGGTGGAAATGGGTCGGTTCAGAAAAGATCTGTTTTATCGTCTCAATGTGCTCCCGCTTTATTTACCGCCATTGCAGGAAAGAAAAAGTGATATTCACATTTTGTATCACTATTTTATGAAAAATCTGTCAGCAAAATATGACAAACCGGAATTTCAAATTTCGGAGGAAGCGATGATGGTTTTAGAAAATTATAATTGGCCGGGAAATGTCCGGGAACTGGAGAATGTGGTTGAGTTGATGATCAATACCGAATCCTTTCCGACCAAGTACTTTATTGAAAAAATCAATCAGGAAGCCTGCAGTCAAAACCACACGATCGGGGAACACAGTGCCTTGGATTTTATCGAAGAAAGTCTGGAAACCGTCGATAAGGGCAAGCTGGATATCTGCTATGTGGAAAAAGAACATATTGCCCGGGTTTTAAAATTGTATAAAGGCAATATCAGTCAGGCCGCCAATGCTTTGGGGATTCAGCGGAATACCCTTTACAGTAAAATCAATAAATATCAGATCGCGATCGATTAAACCTGTCAATTAAACCAGTCAAAACGCCATTTAGAGTTAATCTTTTAATGGCGTTTTTCCGTGGCTTGTCCCTTTAAATACAAATTCTAATAAAAATTAAATGTAAGATCAGTAAAAAGATGATATAATAAAAAATCAGTTAGAAGACAAATTGCCAATTTAGAATATAGTTTAAGAAGATAGATTAGCAAAAATTTATAGATGAGGAGGCAAAGAGGATGCTGACAACCTTTATTCATACTGGTGATTTTCACTTAGGTCGCCCCTTTACCTTTCAACAGCAAGGAAACTACTACGGTAAAAATAAAAGAAAAGAACTATGGAAAGCCTTTGACGATATGATCGCATACGCAAAGGAAGAAGAAGTTCCACTCGTACTCATTGCCGGAGATTTATTTGATAGTGT
>JAKLQL010000571.1 GCA_022013395.1 Acetobacterium sp. | reverse complement strand
GGTCATGGGACATTCTCTGAGCTTTGGAAAAGCCGATGCGGTGACCATTCTCAGCGAAAATATCCCATTGGCCGATGCGGTCGCGACGGGCTTGGGCAATCGCATTAAAAAACCGACTGATGTTGAAAAAGGGCTTGCCTGGGCGCGAAATATCCCCGAGATACTGGGCGTGTTAATCATCATTGATGATCAACTAGGTGCCTGGGGCGAAATTGAATTGTGCTGATCAACGATCGATTTTAAATAGACAAAAATTATATTAATCTTCCCATACAGTAGTCATCAGTTAATTTAATTGATTGTCAAATACATATTCATAATCGGTTATTTCTAAAAAGCGTCGATCATGGGTGCTGACAATCACTGCTGTACCATTGGCACACAAGCTTTTGAAAATTTCCAGAATATTTTCGCCATTACGGGGATCAAGGTTACAGGTTGGTTCGTCGGCAATGATCAGCTTGGGCTGATTCAGCAGCGCTCTGGCAATGGCGACCCGTTTTGCTTCGCCGCCAGATAACTGAGACGGATACGAATCTAAGACCTTTTCAATCCCCAGCGACTGGGCCAGTCGGATAATTCTTTCAGGCGATACATCTTTATGCTGATGTAGGGTATGGACCAGACCAATGTTTTCAGTAACGTTGAGACTGTGCAACAGTCCATCCCCTTGCATAATATAAGCAATATCCTGATTTAAATAGGCGGCCAGCCGGTCGGCGGTCATCTCAAAGACATTTTCACCTTGAAAGGCAACCACGCCTGCGTCAGGCGTGAGCATCCCCGTCATCAGATTAAGCAAGGTACTCTTGCCACAGCCCGAATAGCCGGAAATACTGATAAATTGACCCGCTTCAACAGTCAGATTGACATCTTTCACCGGAAAGAAGGGGGCACCGTTGCGGGTGAAGCTTTTGGTAAGATTCTGTATTTCAAGCAGCATTATTCTGTCTCCTTAACTAATTCACTGCCGTCACAGGCCAGCAGCCGTTTTGTGGCAAAGGTGGCGGAGACGATTCCCATAGATAATGAAATGGCCAGGATTTTGAAAATCAGACCGACAATTTCGCCAATTTCAGGCAACAAATAGGGCAGACCCAATTTTTGACTAATCGCAATATTAAATGGAAACACAATGATTGAAGCAACCACAATACCTAAGATTGTGCCAATGACAGTAATGATGATGGCTTCAGTTACAATGATTTGAAAAATTTGCTGGCGCCGGATGCCAATCGAAAGTAAAATACCAAACTCTTTTTTTCGTTCATTAATCGTGATGCAGAATAAAATGATCAGTGCGGCTGCAGCTGAAAGAAATGAAACAAACTTTGTAAATGTTTCAAAGACTTTAAAATTTTCAATACTGTCGGCAATCGAGTGCGTCATTGACTCGGTGGTAAAAACGCTGACATTATTTCCTCTTAACGCATCTTCGATATCCCGGGAAACCGTGGATAATTTATTATTACCAACATCCACAACCACGGTTGAGATAATATTATCGACCTGAGTTAAATCTTGATTCTTGACGATATTTGGCGAAGTCAAGATTTTTTCCGCATCATCAAAGGTTAAAAATACCGTATTATCGTAACCCATTCCGGTGCGCTCCATGACGCCAGCCACTTTAAATTTAATGCCATAAAAGGTAATGTCATCGCCAACTTGTTTAGTGACAGAACTCCCCACCACCACCGAACCAGCCGGCAGATCGTTATGAATCTGGTTGTTTAACCATGGTTGGATCACAAAGTCAGTTTGGGGATCAAAGGCAATCAGCTGCAAGGCACTTTCGCAGCAGGAAGCAGATAGCGTTGCCAGATACAGCTGGGGGGATGTCTTTTCGACACCCGCTACCTGCTTTATTTTAGCTTCAATCCCGGCATCAAAATAGGTAGTGCAGGGAGTTCCCTGAAATAGCGATTTCTGGACAGCTTCTTCAGCTTGATCCGAAACAACCATGATATCGGCACCAAATCGATCAACCACACTGGCTAAACCATTTTCGGTACTGTTGGAAATGATGGACACGGTAAACATCGTAAATGACAGCAGCATCACAAAAAAAACCATGGCCGCGGTCCGATAAATGCGATATCTCAGATTTTTCCCGGCAATTTTAAACAAGACCGGCCTGTTCATTTTCTGGTTTCAGCTTTCTATCGTTGAATAATAAAACAATGTTTACGATGGTGACAACAATAAAGATTCCGGAGATAACGTAGATGGCCGGAAAGGTTAAGGCCCGGCAAGGCATGGTTTCCATCCCGCAGGCACCAATAATAACCCCTGGAATCAAAAACGCGAAGATCCCGGAGATGATGCCGACAATGCTGGCAACAATTCGATAGATATTCGCTTTAATAAAGAAATTAACAATACCAATAATGCCAATAACAATGCCAATCCAGAAAAGAATATTTAAAGACTGGGTACACTTCATCATCATCGCCGGGTCGCAGCCCGGGTACAGGTTTTTCGGACCGATGGTCAGCGCCAGGGCATAAATAATAAAACTAATTCCGGTGATAAGTGCTGTTTT
>JAKLQL010000570.1 GCA_022013395.1 Acetobacterium sp. | reverse complement strand
TAGAGCCAAACTAGAGCCACTATTTACCATCTTCTGCATATCCCTAACCCATTCCTTTTCCTGTGCATAGCGTGACGGGTCTTTATATTTAAGCCTTGATAATCTTTCCCGCCCCGTTGACAGGGTATATTCAAGCATATATTTCTTTTGCAACGCTCGACCGGCTCCTGAGCTTCTAATGCGCCTGATCCCCGACTTTACCCATTGACTGGCCCCGTCGGTATTGGTACCATATGCTTCACCAATCTCTTTAAATGTATGTGATCTACCTGTCAGCCCGTACTTTAAAATAATGGCATTCCGGGGCTTATCGTCCACATTGAAAACACGATTCAATACCTCAAATAGATCTCTGTGAAGTATTTCCTGATCCATGGCGCACATCATATTGTGAAAATCATTAGCAGCTGCTGGGTCTTCAATCGTTTCCAGATAGGTCATGCTCTCTGATCCAGGTAAGAAACTGTCAGCACTGATCACTTGAGCCATGGCCCCACTGGTATCACTTCTTTTCTCCCAGGGCGTTGAAACCCTCAAACCTCTGGAAATATAACCCATGATCGCTTTACTGGCATAAGTTGAGAACTTAAAACCCATAGTCGTGTCAAAGTGCTTCGCGGCTTCCATCAATCCCATATAGCCCAGCTGCTCCAGATCATCACGATCCATATATGAGTTTTCAAGGCTGTTATAAAAGGAATTAACGACCATATTCACCAGACCTTTATTACTGACCACAATGTCATTCATAGCTTCTTTATCCCCGGCCTGATAGGCTTTTACCAGTTCTTCATTAGACATGTTCATACCTCCAAAATGTTTATGATATAATTAATAGTATCCTCTGGGCCAAACGGACAGACCACTTAATTGTTACATTAGGCGGTTTTTTATTCTAGCAAACAGTTATTACCAATTAATTACTTGATCAAATGACTGCATTGAATATGAAGTTTTTTGAAGTTTTGTTGCGAACGTTCGGCTTTTCATATATAGTAACGTTACCATTGGTGTACTCCATAAATAATTGGAGTATGAGCCATTATAAAGCCTGTATTATAGGGCATTCGTCGTTTTGTAAAAGGTATTTGTTTTGTAAATTGGTATTTGTTTGTTTTGCAAATTCATCAATTCCTTAGTGCGCAAGGGATTAAACCCTCTTTTCGTTCGCTTTTGCAGCCGAATAAGGGTGCAACCTCTTGCACACTAAAGTTGCAACTCTCTTTGCAACTTTTTTGATTTCTGGGAGTGGAAAATACACTCCCTGTTCACAGCCTATTTGTCGAGTTTCTCTTTTAAAATATTTTCCAGCTCATCAATTTTCTTTTGCTGTTCATCGGTTCTGATTGAGCTGAGAACCGCATTACATGCCAATATAATGGTATTGGCTACCTTTGTATCAATCTCACCGTTAAGAGCCATATTGGCCACCCTGTTAAGGGTACGCCGTACCTCTTGTGGATTCTTTAAATTTAAACGTCTGGCCATATGTCCACACCTCCTATCAATTTAATATTTCTATCCATCAGCGTTTATACTTTCGTACCTGGCGACCAGCTCAAGCAATTCTTCTTCAGATAGACTGTCAAATGGTCCTGGTTCATTACTTAAATAAGTTACCGGCTCCAATATTTCGGCCATTCTTTCTGAAGAACATTCGCCATCATCCCTGGATAACTCTATCAATTCATCCCTGGTTAGCTGATCCCAATGGTAAGCGACATGCCAGGTGTTTTTGATCTGTTGTGCTGCTTTTAATAGTCTGTCTAATTTATCCATAGTTACACCTCCTTAAGATGCTTCGTAGAGACCTGATGCTTCTAAAATAATCTCATCTTTTATTTTCTTTCCTAACTTTTTAGCGATCATGTCGACGTCGAGTTCGCTGTTAACAACCGTGTCGCCCATGGAAACACTTATGACAGGGGCAAACGTTTTATTACCGCTATTGCTAGACCGGACACTCTTTAACAGGCTTTTAGATTTCTCTGCATTAAGAACAGTCTCGCCACCGCCAAAATCAACAATTTCAGGGCCTTTTTCACCAACAAGATGTAAACCGCGTGTTGCGAAATTTGTACCGGTTGCGTAGCCACCAAACAGTGCTGAAGGATCAATCGCCGCCCCATCCTGGTATAAACCAAAATGAAGATGCGCGCCTGTCGAGTTACCAGTTGAACCGACAAGACCAATTGTTTGTAATTTTGATACGATATCGCCCACACTAACAAGAATGCTTGATAAATGAGCGTACATTGAGGTTAATCCGCCGCCATGATCGATTCTGACCATATTGCCGTAACCACCTGCATCGCCTGCAAAGGTAACTGTACCTGCACCGGCTGCGCCCACTGCGTCGCCGTATGCGGCGCCGATGTCGATACCTTCATGGTAGCTGCTTGACATCTGACCGCTGTCTGTCATGAATGCGTCACGGTACCCAAAACCGCTGGTCACCGCGCCAGCAACAGGTGTTACCAGGTTCCCCAAGGTAGCCCCGCCGATTCCAATTGATTTCAGGAATTCAGCAGCACCGCCGCCAACAAAGTCAATAAATGTTTTGATTCCGAAGTTTCCACCCGCAAAAGCAGCTTTAATGTCCTCGATAATCCCGTTAAAAAACGTCATGATATTACTGTCAAGAACGGAATTTACTAGACCTTGCATCAGATACGACCCTATCTCATACATAATGGTACTGGGACTGTGGATACCAAAACCATCTCTGAAGCGGTTAACAATGTCTGTTACAATGCTGCCAACAGCATCAACTGCACCGCCCGCCATATTTCTTACACCATCAATCAATTGCTGGATCATATCCCGACCCCATTGAAGGAATTTCCCTGGCAGTTCTTGAACCCATGCTAAGGCGGGTTCAAAACCGGTTGAGACGGTTGGCAATAGACCGAGTAAAGCACTTGCGACAGCGTCTATCATTCCCCAATAAGCATTACTAGCAGATTCAACTATCATTTCCCCAATCGATGTTACAAAGTTCCATGAATTCATGAATCAATCATAAACAGTCGTTGCAATCCCTCCGATGATAGTTGTCAGCATTCCCCAGAATCCTGACAGTATATTTGTAACGAAATCACAAGCATTCTGGCACATCTGCTGAGCAAACAACCAGGCACCTGTCCAGTCACCGTTCAACAAGGCACAAACTGCGCCAACACCATTACCGATAAAGGAAAAGACATTTCCGAGTGCCGATAAAAACGGTGCAAACAGGGTAACCAGATTTGCAAAACCAGTTATAAAAGTGTTGACCATGAACGTGATAGCCGGCACTACATAATTGCCCATGACATCACCGATTTGTTTCAAAATCGGGTTTATCGCGGTGCCAAAGTGTTCAAACACGGGTAATACCGGGGCAAAAGCTACTGCGACTTTATTAAATGCTGCTTGTGCTGTTTGCCCAATAGATTCAAAAGCAGTACCTATTGAATTTCTAAATATTTCAGATGAGTTATAAGCTCCAACTAACACTGCTGATATTGCAGTAACGGCAGCGATTGCAATACCAACCGGCCCCGTTAATGCTGTAAATGCTGCACCGATCCCGCTTACCCCAGTTGCTCCGGCTGCGCCAGCCCCTAATGTTTCAATTAAACCCATGATCCCATTAACGGCTCCCATGCCTACCATTGCCGCCTTAACTGCGACAAATCCACCGGCAAGCACGCCAACTGAGGTTGCAATACCATCGATCCCCGCAAAGCTACCAATGAATGATGAGACATTCACAGTGGCGTCAATTACAAAACCGATTAGCTGTGAAGCTCCCTGTATGACACCAGAGAACAAATTTTGGACATCCGGGTTGTTTGCAAAATCAACAAACCTTGAGACCATATTCACAATGGTAGGAGTTAAATTCTCTATTCCAGAAACAACATTATCTGTAAATGTGGTAAGACCAGGACTGTTAGCAAGACTGTTTAAGCCTTTGTTGACGTTTTC
>JAKLQL010000569.1 GCA_022013395.1 Acetobacterium sp. | reverse complement strand
TTCCAACATTGAACGGAATTTGTATTTAAGTACACAGCTGATGGAACTTAACTGTCCCATGGTGGGTGCCTTGAATATGATGGATGTGGTCAAGAAAACCGGTGTCGAAATTGATGTACAGCGGATGGAAGAAATCTTCGGCTATCCCTTTATCGAAATATCTGCGCAAAAAGAAACGGGTATCGATGCGCTTATCAAGCTGGTGGAAAAGATGGTCGAGTTAGATAAACTCAAAGAATTCCCGCAGATCTTTCCTCCCGAAATTATGGATCTGTTTACTGAATTCGGATCTTTGATAAAAAGCAAATATCCGGATGTATTGCCTGGCTATCCCGGACTTTTCCGGACCATAAAACTGATTGAAAAAGATGAAGAAGTCATGCTGAAGATTGATAAAAATACTGAATTGCTTGAAGCTATTTATGCAGTCAGAAAAAAAATTGAAGCGGTGACACATCACGATGTGGATAGTACCATCGCAGATTACCGATATCGCTTTATCACTGAAGGTATTGGCAAGGCTACAAAAAAAACCAAAGAGAATGGCATGCAGTTTCAGGATAAACTAGACAAGGTGCTAATGAACCGCTTTGCGGCCTTGCCGATCTTCTTTTTCTTTATGTTTGTCATTTATTATGTATCGATCACGCTGGTGGGCGAAATTACCATTGGCGGCATTGAGTGGTTTATCAATGATGTGCTAATGGTGGCGGTGGCAACCGGTCTGGGCAGTCTTGGAGCAGCTGATTGGATCATTGCCTTAATTAATGATGGTGTCATTACAGGTGTTGGTGCCGTGCTGACCTTTGTGCCCCAGTTGGTGGTTTTGTTTATCTTTATCTCTATCTTGGAAGACAGTGGTTATATGGCGCGGGTGGCCTTTATTATGGATCGGATTTTCAGACATTTTGGATTGTCCGGTAAGTCTTTTATCCCGATGGTAGTGGGGTTAGGCTGTTCAGTTCCCGGAATTATGGCAACCCGAACCCTGGAAAATGAGCGGGAACGTAAGCTGACCGCCGTGTTGACGCCATTTATTTCCTGCGGTGCCAAGATGCCCATTTACGTATTGATGGCCTCCGTGTTTTTTACCAACTATCAGACTTTGTTGGTATTTTCATTGTATCTGATCAGTTTGACAGTGGTCTTTGCCTCCGGTTTTGTTCTTTCTAAAACCTGGTTTAAGGGCGCAGATTCGGGATATTTACTGGAGATTCCGCCACTGCGATTGCCCAAACTCAAAAATACATCGACCCAGGTCTGGCAACGGACCAAAGAATTTATTGTCCGGGCGGGAACCATTATTTTTGCAGTTTCGGTGGTGCTCTGGTTTTTACAAAGCTTTACGCCTGGTTTTCAAATGGTTCAATCCCCAGATGAAAGTATTCTGGCAACATTTGGAAAGATCATTGCTCCGGTTTTTGTGCCACTGGGTTTCGGTAATTGGGTAGCATCCGTTGCCTTACTCACCGGAATAGCTGCAAAAGAAATGATCATCAGTACCATGAGTGTACTGTCATCCGGTCAGGGGGGGAGTCTGACTGAGAACATCAGCCAAATTTTCACCCCGGTGTCAGCCTATAGTTTTGTGATTTTTGTGTTGTTGGCATCACCTTGTATGGCGGCTCTCGCCACCATGAAAAAAGAATTGGGAAATTGGCGGGATTTTCTGTTTGCCTTGGCCTATCAAATTGGTTTGGCCTATGCGATTGCATTCATTATTTATCAAGTTGGTAGTCGGATTTTTGTTTAAATAAGCGTATTATATAATAGAAGAAAGAAGGACTCAATGATTACCTGGATTCTAGCAGCATTAATATTAGGTGCGGCAGGTTATATTATCTTTAAGAAAGTCAAGAAAATGAAATCGGGAGATTTTTCCTGCGAAGGCTGCAAAGGCGGCGAAGGCTGCTCGGGCTGCCATGCTAAAATTGAACCCCCAAAAGAAGACGATAAAAGAAATTTAAAATAAAAAAACAGCCACCAGCGATTAGCTGGTGGCTGTTTTAAAAGCTATTTAATTATGCGATAAAAACGTTAGTAGCTTGTAAGCCACGATCAGTTTTTTCGGTATCAAAAGTTACGCGTTGTCCTTCAACAAGGTTTTTACGTCCATCAGCAATAATTGCAGAGAAATGTACAAATACATCTTCGCCGCCATCTACTGAAATAAAACCAAATCCTTTTTCCTCATTAAACCATTTTACTGTACCATTATTCATTTTAGGTACCTCCTAAATATTATTTGTAAATCGTGATGCAAAAACAAAAAACACATATTTTTGCAAATCATTTAAACCGTAAAAATGACTTGCAAAAATATGTGAAATCAATAAATACACTCTAATTCATTTATAAGTATATACCGATTTAAGTCTAATGTCAATTTATTTCATTAACACATTACTTTATTTAAGAAAACTTGGATAATGATAAACTCAAATGATTTGTATCTAAAAATAAGATTGGACTGAAAGGATGGCGTAAACAACTTGAGCCATCCCAACGCTGGTGGTGAGATGGCTCAAAAAAAGCTGAACTCAAGATTTATGTGGTACAATAGCTATTAAAGTCAATGGACTCATATTTTTGTTTCAAAAGCTCTTTTGCTTCCTTTAAGACTTCCTTTTCTGAAATTGGAAGTCTTATCTCACGTATTTCAATAATTTTAAAGGGATTGTCCTTAATCGATTTTGTCAGAGTAAATCCACCATAAATTTTCGGAACAATCTTCACTTCGAAATTACCAAAAGAAATCAGGGTATTGTGGCCATCGACAGTTATTTTTTCAAACATGGTAACACTTCCTTTCTTTATGATATTCTGATGTTTAAAAAAGTATTATTATTATACCAAAATTAGGTAGCGAATAAACAAAAAAATCCAAAAAAATATTTATTTAAGGTTATTTATATGTATGATAAAGAAAAATTAAAAGATTTACCTCAAAGCCCTGGGGTTTACATCATGAAGAATGATAATGACGAAATTATTTACGTTGGTAAAGCCATTAACCTTCGCAATCGGGTGCGCCAGTATTTTCATTCGGCCAGTCAGCTCTCATCGAAAACAGTCGCGTTGGTATCCCATATCGAAACCATTGAAACCATTGTCACTGATTCGGAAATGGAAGCCCTGATTCTAGAATGTAATCTGATTAAGACCCATCATCCCCGCTATAATATATTATTGAAGGATGATAAAAGCTATCCCTGGATTCGCTTGACCGTTAATGAAGAATATCCCCGAATCCTGATGACCCGGGAGTACAAAAAAGACGGCGGAAAATACTTTGGTCCGTTTACCAGTTCATTTGCGGTAAAAAATACCATCGAGGCGATTCTTAAAATTTATCCCTTGAAAACCTGTAATCGTCAAGTTGAGTATGGCAAAAAGAACGGACGACCTTGTTTGAATTATCATATTGGACAATGTCAGGCGCCCTGTCAGGGTAATGTGTCGAAAGCGAAGTACGCCCGGGATATCCAGTCAATTTTGGATATTTTAAACGGTCGGCATCCGAACTTAATCAAAGATCTTAAAGAGAAAATGACCACAGCCGCTTTGAACCAGAATTATGAAGAAGCAGCAAAA
The DNA here is from genome assembly GCA_022013395.1 of Acetobacterium sp. Classification (GTDB taxonomy): domain Bacteria; phylum Bacillota; class Clostridia; order Eubacteriales; family Eubacteriaceae; genus Acetobacterium. The sequence continues at coordinate 2,569 of JAKLQL010000569.1, read as the reverse complement.
TATCGGGATCAGATTTCCGGCATTGAGCATATTATTGAAAAACAGAAAATTAGTTCAAATACCAAACAGGATCAGGATTTTATCGGCATTGCGCAGCAGGAAGACTTAGGCTGCGTTCAGGTTTTCCATGTTCGAGATGGCAAGCTGATGGGTCGGGATCACTTCTTTTTAGATGAACTTGGCGATGTGAGTCCCAAAGAAGTGTTGGAGAGTTTTGTCAAACAATACTATTCAAGCTGTGGATTCATTCCCAAAGAAATCATTCTCAAAGAAACCTTGGAAGACAAGAATGTCATCGAAGCGTGGTTAAACAACCTGGCTGGTAAAAAAATCGAGGTGTTGTCGCCCCAGCGGGGGCAAAAAATAAAAATGCTGGAAATGGTGGGGGAAAATGCAGACCTAGCCTTAAAACAGCACCTGCTGGAGAGACGCGAAAAAGAGATTCGATCCAAGAGTCGATTGGATGGATTGCAGGAATTATTGGGGATGGATAAACGGCCATCCCGAATTGAAGCATATGATATTTCTAATATCAGCGGAACCAATAACGTTGGCGGAATGGTCGTGTTTGATGATGGTAAATTGAATCGAAAAGCCTGTCGACGCTTTAAAATCAAATCGGTTGAGGGCCAAAATGATTATGCCAGTATGCAAGAAATGATCTTCAGACGAATGGAACGGGCAATGAAAACCCAGGAAGTCAATAATTTTTTGCCGCTTCCCGAAATCATGATGATCGATGGTGGGGTTGGTCATGTCAATGCTGCGGAAAGTATTGTTTCACTCTATCCGGTCACTATCGAAGTATGCGGTTTGGTAAAAGATGATCGACACCGGCTGCGCGGCATTTTTTATCAGGGTACTGAATATCCTATTAAAAAAGCCACACCGTTGGGCGTCTTTCTTTTTGAAATCTCGGAAGAGGTTCATCGATATACCCTGGGATATCACCAGATTCTAAGAAAAAGGGAAATGCTGACCTCCCAGTTGGAGGAGATCCCCGGGGTTGGTAAAAAACGTCGGGAAGCCCTAATGGCCCACTTTGGACAAGTGGACAAAATAAAAAAAGCCGAGTTGGCAGAATTAATGGCTGTTCCTGGGATGCAGGTGAAAACAGCCCAGGCCGTGTTCGATTATTTTCATCAATAAGACATTAAAACACTTTTATCAATAGAAACTTTGAGGTAGAATAACTTGAGTAAATTAATCAGTAGCAAATCAATGAAAAGAGATAAACGAAATATGAATGGTAAAGTAAATTTGGACGATTTCTGCAAAGAAATCAAGCTGGAAAAAATTTATTATCAGTCGGAAGAATTAAATTTGGCGAACAGTGGCATTAATCGCCCCGGTTTGCAACTGCATGGTTATTACCAACATTTTGATTCCAACCGGGTTCAAATGATTGGAAAGGTTGAAGTTGCCTATCTTTTGGATCTGGATCCAGAAGTAAGGAAACAGAAAATAGACGATTTCTTTTCCTATGAATTTCCCTGTTTTATTGTCTGCTGGGATCTGGAAGAAACCTATCTGTTTGAAGAAGCAGCCAAAAAATATGGACGAACCTTGTTAAAAAGCAAGGAACATACAACTTCCTTATTTTATGATCTGGTTAATTATATTGATCAGCTGTCGGCACCGAGAATCAGTTTGCATGGGGTTTTGGTTGAGGTTTTTGGTGTTGGTGTGTTGATTACCGGACCAAGCGGGATCGGAAAAAGCGAAACAGCACTGGAGATTGTTAAACGCGGTCATTGTCTGATTGCTGATGATGTGGTTGAAGTCAAACGCATTCGCGATGGGCATTTAATGGGAACCGCTCCAGAACTATTGCAGCATTTTATGGAGATCCGGGGAATTGGCATTATTGATGTTAAAACCCTTTATGGCGCCCGAGCCGTTAAAAAAGATGTGGAAATAGATATGGTGATTCGACTGGAGAATTGGGATGAACGCTCTCCCTATGATCGCCTGGGTCTGGATGAACAAACTCTGGATATTTTGGGGATCGAAGTTCCAGAGGTCATGATTCCAGTTTCCGGGGGACGAAATCTGGCCTGTATCATTGAAACGGCTGCCATCAATAATCGAACCAAACAATATGGCTATCATTCCGCTCAGGTTTTTTGTGATCGGGTTGCTCATCAAAATGATCTGGAAGTACAGAAAAGAGAATTAAAGAAAAAACAGGAAGAAGAAGGAAATTGAATAAAAAATGAGAAATTACGTTTTAGACGCCCACACCCATACATTGGCCTGCGGACATGCCTATAATACGATACTAGAATTAATCGATGCGGCTGCAAAAAAGAATTTGGAGATGATTTGTATTACGGAACATGGTCCAGCGCTTCCGGGGGCGCCAACCTCGTTATTTTTTGCCAATTACAAGGTAATTCCCGGAAAAATAAACAATGTAAAATTACTCAAAGGCATTGAGAGTAATATTATGGATAGTGACGGGAATACCGACATTCCCATGGATTTTATTAAATCGCTGGAGATCATTTCGGCATCACTGCACACGCCAACTTTTAAGCACCAGACAAAATCGAAAAACACCAGTGCG
>JAKLQL010000568.1 GCA_022013395.1 Acetobacterium sp. | reverse complement strand
AAAATTTACTTGATAAGCAATTGCTTAATTAAAAAGTTTTAATACTGGCTTTCTATCGCCTTGATCTCCTCATAAAGATATCCATTCACCGGGGTATCAATCCCATGTTTTGCTCCCAGCCGATTAACGGTTCCGGAAAAGAGCTCCACTTCGCTAAGTCGTCGGGCTTCCACATCCTGACGCATGGAGGGTTTACCCTGTGGGCTCAGAGAGTCCACCACCCCCAACCAGTAGGTGATATCATCCCGAGTCAGCACCACTCCTTCTTTTCCGGCCACCAGGATAACCTCAGCCATGGCTGCAATCATCAGTTCCCTCAGTTTCCCAGGTTTCTGGACACTGCCGAAGTTCTCGCCAAAAATCGAGACCACCTGATTGACCCCCACGTTTAACATGAACTTGGCCCAGATCTTCCGATCCATCTGGTTATCAATCTGATAAGCAATGCCAGTCCGGTCAAAAAATCCCTGTATCCGGTTTATCTTTTCTGATGATTCACCACCGTTACGATTACCAAAACAGATGATCCCCGGATTCGTGTAAAATAACAGATTGTCCTCTTTCACCGTATCCATTCCCTGGGTCACTGACCAGATCAAATTTGCTTCCCCAAAGGCATCCCCGATAATGGTTTCACTGGTGATACCGTTAAGCAGCGACATCATGATGGTATCCGGCCCCACATGATTCCTGACTGACTCAATTGCCTCTTCCAGTCCATTAATTTTGACCGCAAAGATAATCAGATCAGCCAGGTCATTGTCCGTTGGAGCCTGATAATGAAATTCGTAAGCTTCCCCATTGCAGAAAATTCCTTGCGCTCGGTATTTTGCAATCCGCTTTTGATCCGCAATCACCGAAAAATCTGAGCCGATTTTTTTGGCGAGCTGATGGCCAAAAAGAATGCCCAAAGCTCCCAAGCCAATGACCGATACCTTTTTTATTTTCATGTACTGCCTCACTTTATCCTTTTATCGAATCCCAGTTTTTTGAACCACGGTTAATTCAACCTAATTATATTACTAAACTTTTATCGTTTCAATAAAAAACCGACTTCCTTTTGGAAAAGCCGGTTTAATTAGACTTAGTTTATGTTTTTAATTGTATTTAATGCCCTAATAGCACGGCTTCAACCGTTTCAAACCCGATCCGTTCAATGGTCTGAGCAAACCGTTCGCCTGGCAAACCATTTTCCTGATAGAAAATGATAATTCTCTCAACAGTCGCTAAAAGTTCTTCCTGGTCCGTAAAGAGCCGATTCAGTCCATTTCCCCTGGCCACCTGTTTGCCCCAGCGGCCGCCTATGACAATTTTGTATCCTGTATTACCGCCGGTAACTGCCTGAAAAGGGCATTTTTCAATGCACATCCCGCAGTTGAGACATGCCTGGGGATTGATAGCGATCTTCTCATCAGCCAATTGAGCAGCCCCAACGGCGCAGGCCTTCACAACCCCACAGCTTTTGCAGTTCCGGCATTCATCTTGATTAACGACCGGCCGATATTGGCCAATAATACCAACATCATTCAAGTCGGGCTTGACACAATTGTTGGGACATCCGCCCACGGCCATTTTAAATTTGTGAGGCAAAACGAGATTTCGCATGCCGGTATAAAAGCGATCATGAATTTCTTTTGAAAGTCCAAAGGTGTCGATTAACCCGTATTGACAGGTAGTGCCTTTACAGGACATAACCGGACGCACCTTCGTTCCGGTTCCGCCGGTTTCTAATCCGCCTTCTGCTAGGCAATTTCTGAAGTCATCGATTTGATCAAAGGGAATCCCCTGACATTCAATGGTTAGACGGGTGGTCAGGGCTAGATAACCGTTGCCGTATTTTTCTGCCGCTGCAATAATTTTTTTCGCCTGTTCGGTGGTGATTAGCCCATTTTCGGTGATCACCCGACCAGAAAAATTATCGGTGCCCTTATTACTTAAAAAGCCCAGTCCTTTGACGCTTTTTTCTTCTTCTTTGCTGATTGTAAGTGTTGCCAATTGATTTTCTCAAAAATAGGTCCTATTTATTTAACTTTCTTCACATTTCATGCACATGTTAGTTTTAGTATAGTTCTTGCTTCTTTATAAGTAAAATGGTATTATTTTATATTATTCATAAATATTACCTATATACATCAAAAATGGCAAGCAAATAATGTTGGAGGAAAAATGGATATCCGTCATTTAAAAATATTTATTGCTGTAGAAGAAACCGGATCGATGTCGGCAGCGGCCAAACAATTTTTTGTCACCCAACCCTCGGTCAGTCAGGTCATCAAAGAATTGGAAACCTATTACAATGTCCTGCTTTTTGAGCGACTGGGTAAACGTCTGTACATCACCGAAGCCGGAAAACACTTAAGCACCATGGCTCGCATTGTGATCCGTCAGTTTGATGAATTGGAAGAAAACATGTCCGTTGCTGGTCGCAAAGAAGTAGTCCGGGTAGGTGCAACCATCACTGTTGGCGCTTGCCTGCTTTCTTCATTAATGGCTGACTTCAAAAAAAACAACCCAGAGATTGAAAGCTTCAGCTATGTCAATAATACCAAGATGATCGAAGAACAGCCAGGGAATGATGGACTTTATGGATGTTGCCCGAAAATTTAGAACCACTGGCATCATGACTGAAGATCCCGCTGGCCTGCTTATCTAAAAAAGAACCTTAATCGAAATTCCTCTGTTATCGCACGATTTGCAATAAAAGCGTAGCTCTTTTTTCAATGTCTTCCTTTACCGCCGGAATGGAGCCATTAGTTTTCTCCAATTATAATCATCTAAGCTCCTTGTTCTTAATTCCGGGTAAATCTATATTAATTCCTGACAAATTTTTACGCCTTCAGCGGCATTCGTTGTGAAAGCGTCTGCCCCTACAAACTCACTGGATTCCGTAGTTACCGGGTTTCCGCCAATGATAATTTTCGATTCAATTCCGGCTTTTTTAAGTGCCGCGGTTATCTCTTTCATTGAGTCAATTGCCAGGGTTAAAACACCACTCATCCCAATGATCTGTGGTTTAATTTGCTGAGCTTTTTCGACAAAAATATCCGCTGCAACATCAATACCAAGGTCGATTACTTCAAATCCAGCTGCTTCCGACAAGCTTCTAAAAATATTTTTTCCGATATCATGTAAATCCCCTTGAACGGTTCCTAAAAGAATGGTGCCCATAACCGTTGCAGCGCCTCCACCGAGTGCTGGTTTTAGTATATTAATCGCTTCGGTTAACAGTTCACCGGCAAAAATCAGATCACCGACAAAATAATCACCATTTTCAAAAAAACCTCCAACAATCCCCATTCCTGACTGACAAGCGGCAACAGCCTCCAAAGCTTCTGCTTTTGATGGATTGGTATCCACAAAGTCATTCAATAGATCCATTACCTGATCTTCTTCTAAATCTCCCAGTGCTTGTGTTAATACTTTTAGATCTAGCATATATAGTTTCCTTCCTTTTTTGAATATTCAAAATCTCACCCTTTATTTCTGTCCAAATTCGAATAGCCTCAGAACCATCTCATTCTATTTCTCAAACATCTAAGTGTAACCTAACACTTTTTAGCAAATCTCTCTTTTCCTTAATTGGAATTGATTAATACTTTCCTTTAACAGTTCCGCCTGACTTGACATCTCCTCACTAGCGGCAGCACTTTCTTCGGCAGTTGCCGAATTCTGCGAAACGACCTGAGCCACTTGTTCAATGCCAGTGTTAATCTGGGCAATCCCTGTTGCCTGTTCATTGGATGCCACTGCAATATTGCTCACCAGATCGGTGACTTTCTCAATCCCGGCAACGATGTCCGTAAGGGCGGCGGCGGTTTCATCCGCAATTTTTGTTCCTATTTTCACCTTGTTGATGGATCCTTCAATGAGTGCCGTGGTTTCTTTAGCAGCCTCCGAACTCCGCGCCGCCAAGCTTCGCACTTCCTCAGCGACCACAGCAAAGCCCTTGCCATGCTGGCCGGCTCTGGCTGCCTCAACCGCTGCATTTAAAGCTAGAATATTGGTCTGAAACGCAATATCATCAATAACTTTAATGATCTTTGAGATATCCTGGGATGAACTGTTAATATCCACCATGGAGTGCTGCATGGCATTCATCTGAGCATTGCCCTTTTTTGCGTTATCCATCACTACTGATGTGAGTTCCCGGGCCTGATTGGCATCCATGGCATTATTTTTCGTCTGATCGGCGATTTCTGTAATGGATGCGGTGAGTTCCTGGATAGCACTGGCCTGTTCCGTGGAGCCCTGTGCCAGAGCCTGACTGCCGTCTGAAACCTGACCGGCTCCGGAACTGACCTGCTCAGCCGAATTATAGATATCCCGCATGACCGGATTAAGGGATTCAATGATACCGTTTAAGGCATTTGAAATATTGATAAAATCACCCTGGTATTCCTGCGCATTTTCAATATTCAGGTTCCCCTTTGCCAACTCTCCAATTCGATAGGATATATCTCCGATGATGACATTTAAGTGGCTGACCATCCCATTGACCAGCTGTTTTAATTGATCAAATCCACCTCTGTATGTCCCAGTTACCTCAACCTTCAGATTTCCATGAGACATATAATTGATTGTCTCACCGACTTCCAGCAATGGTTTTTCAATTTCCTGAAGAATCTGGTTCATCCCCTTAATCAGTTCTTTCCAACCGCCGTTAAATCGGGATTCGTCAGCTCTGATTTCCAACTTTCCATCAATGGCGGCTTCTGTCATCATGGTGGCATCATCAATCAGGTTTCCAATCGAATCTTTTACTAATGTTAAACTTTTTCCTATTTTTATAAATTGCTTGCTAATTTCTACTGTGTGTTTTCCGGCTTTTTCAATGTTAAGATCAAAATTTAAATCTCCTTGTGCCAAACGCAATAGATTTTTTTCAAATCGCTGAACTTCTTCTTTTGTATAGGCATTAATACTGGCATATGATGATACATCGGTACTAACTTCAACAAAACCAATCTCTTTCCCTGTTTTATTTACGAGTACGCCGGTATCAAGTTTGACATACATACCTCCCAATACAAAACTGCTATCACTTCGCCTCTGATCAACTAAACGTCTAATCCCACAGTCACTGGTTTGACAGAGGGGATTGTGAGCATTGAAGCAAGGCATTCCCACTGCTGATTCTCTATTTTCTATTATACTTCTCTGTTGTAACGCATTTTCAAGTGATTTGTTCATATATGTCCAGTTCATATCAAGATCCATCGCATGAACTGCAAATGGCAGTGTATCAAGTATCGCTTGATGAAATTCTATTCTTTCTTCTAAAGCATCTACAATTCGATTAACCACATGGATAACTTTATTGAAGTCATAACTCAGATGTGCATCTGAACCACGTTTTGAATAGTTTCCAACTTCAATCTGTTTAGATATCCCATCAATTTCTGTTGAGAGAATTGAAAACGAATGACTGATAGATGCTAAATAGCCATCCAATGAATCCTGTTGATCTTTAGTTGGTTGACCAACAGAAAATTTGCCAACACTCAATTGTTTTGCCTCATTGGTATTTATATTGATTCTATTATTAATTTCGTCGCATATTGCAATAATTTCATCTAGTTGACTTTTTGACGCATTGGTTTTAAAACAGGCTGTTTCAGAAAAATTTCCAATTAATAGGGCTTTAATCATTTCTTGAATAATTGTTATTTTTTTTGCGGTTTTTATCGTTACAACTGTTATTGTCAGAATAATTCCTGTCAACCCCAATCCGTAAATAATAAGCGCGCTGTTCTGATTACCGAAGAAATGCTCATAATCTGAACCGGCATTGATCATTAGCAACAGGCACATAACAAGAAATATAGCAATAGCAGGTATTTCCATTGACAATATTATCGAAAATAAAAAACTCTTATGTCTTTTCATAGTTCTCCTTATAGTAATTAAACTACTTGAAATCGGCTATTGAATAATTTAGTTCTAGAAGATTAATTAGATGATTTTTCGATCATTTCCAGAAACACCTCAATGATACCACCACAGACCATCCCATCTTCTTCAGCCTGCCACCCAGTCATATCAACTAAATGCAACTCTGATTTTGGTTGATTGTCAAACAACATACTAAAAGCCTTCATTTTAATCTCTGCTTCTGAACACCCTCCCCCAAGGGTTTCGATTGTTTTGTCAGGAAAAATCAGCATTTTTGTTCCCACTTCTCGGGGAGCTGAACCTTTTCTGCTGATAATTGTTGCCAGTGCCTTTTTTTCTTGGTGTCCCTCATCCCCATTTATTGCCTTAAGCAATTCTTTGGAGTAACCACAACTATGGACTTTTTTGTTTTTTAGCTGGATGATTTCCGACATGATTGAGATGGCGATTTCCACCGGAGTTTCGGCATTTATTTTCATACCAATGGGTGTATATACTTTTTCCAGTTTTTGAGGATCGACACTATTTTTTGCCAGTTGATCCTTCATTTTTTTTACCCGGATTTTACTGCCAATCATCCCGATATAAGCGTTTTCTTTATGGATGATGGTTTCCAGACAAAGCTGATCAAAACGATGTCCTCTGGTCACAATAATAAAAAAAGTATGTTTGTCACCTTTTATCTTTTTAAGTCCCTGTTCAAAAGGTTCACAGATCACCTGGTTTGCTCCTGCCAGTGTGGCATTGTTGGCAAATGAAAACCGATCTTCAATAACTGTTACCGAAAAATCGGCCATTCGACCGATTTTTATAATGGGGATAGAAACATGTCCCGCACCGCAAATCACCAGCTTTTTTTCAGCACCCAGGATTTCGCAGAATATCCGATTACCTTCAATGGTGATAGTTCCGGTTCGGGTGGTTTTTAAAATGATTTTAGTATGAAGATGAAGAAATTCCATTGAATCTGACTGAAATACAATTTTACCTTTGGAAAAGAGTGCTTTTTCTCCGAAATAATGACCTTCCACCACCGTTGCCACAACACTCTTATCATTCGTATTAATGGTACTGATTTGCTCATAAAGACTTTTCAATTCCTAACCTCCATCTCATTCATCATTCCTACCCAGCTACCCAATACTTCTAGACGCCTTTTCCAAAGCCACAGTTCGGATAGGTACAGAGGTCACAATTGAGACAAAGCCCGCCTTGACCCAAAACGGTAAAATCTCCGATTCGCAGCCGTTCATCGGTCATGATCCGGGGCAGGACCAGATCAAAGATGGTCCGTTTGGCATACATCACACACCCGGGAAGGCCCACAATGGGGATGTTGCCTTTATAATAGGCCAGTAAAAACATCGCTCCGGGAAGCACCGGGGCACCATAAGTGATCATTTTTGCGCCGGTATTTTTGATCGCCAGAGGGGTCCGGTCATCGGGATCGACACTCATTCCCCCAGTGCAGATGATCATGTTAGCGCCTTGTTCCAGTAATGCCATAATCGACTGGGTAATCATTTCGTGATTGTCATTTGAAATAAGATGTCCGATCATTTCCACGTCATATTCTGATAATTTTTCTTTGATCACTGGCGTAAAGGTATCTTCAATCCGACCGTGGAAGACTTCGCTACCGGTGGTGACAATCCCCACTTTTTTATGGACATATTGCCGGATCTGAAAAATCGATCCTTCCCCACACACTTCTTTGGCCTTATTCATTTTGCTTTCTTCAATGACTAAAGGAATGACCCGAGTTCCTGCCAGCAGATCCCCGGCCTTCACCGGAAAATTGCCGTGCCGGCTGGCAATCATCATCTCGCCGAGTGCATTCACCCGATTCATTTTGTTCGTATCAATTTTAAGTACACCATCACAGGTGGCGATGAGTTCGATTTTGCCTTCTTTGATTTCTGAGGGTCTCATGTTTTCGCCTTTGCAAAGGTCATAGAGGATTTCAGCCGCTTCATTTTCATGAAGCATCCCTGATTCTTTTTCCCAGACGTAAAGATTTTCTTTGCCCACCGATAATAAGACCGGGATATCTTCGGCTCTGACCGTGTGGCCTTTTCTGAACACCGCGTCCTTGGTGACCCCTTTGATGATCTGGGTAATATCCTGACAGAGAACATGACCTACGGCATTGGTTGTTTCAATTAATCTCATAGCTTTCTCCATCCAATCCTTTCTTAACTTCTATGCCAAAAACGCTTTGATACATCACAATGACAAAAACCATGCACGCCAGTGAAATCAATGTCATACATAAAAACGAGCTTGATTTT
>JAKLQL010000567.1 GCA_022013395.1 Acetobacterium sp. | reverse complement strand
TGGCTGAATATCTTTGGCCGTTATAAAGACATCATCATTGTCAACGGCGAGAATTATCTGGTCTCTGATCTGGAAAAAACCGGCCGAAAAGCTTTTTCGGAAAATGCCAATCTTATTCTGGTCCAAGGTAAAGACGGCCTAACTCAGGAAAATTGTCTGATTCTCTTCAGCGATTCAAAAGATCCGGAAACCCTGACCCTGGCCGGACAGGCTATTTCGGCAACTTGGCAGCTCCCAATTCAATGGGGGGTAATGATTGATGAAATTCCCAAGACGACCTCCGGCAAAATTAATCGGCTGGCGCTGGCAATTGGCTGGGAAAATGGCGACTACAACAATTATGATCATGCGCTTCACTTAGGCAGTACCTCCGAGTCAAAGCTGGATGGACCTTATCAGGAAATGGCCGCGTACTGGGCAAAAATTTTGAAGATTTCCCCTGCGATGATCTCCCTTGACAGCCATTTTGTCTTTGATCTAGGCGGAGATTCTCTAGGACTCATCGATCTGCTTCATCAGTTAGAAAAAGCATATGGCTTCACCATCTCTACCGATCAAATCCGCAACCGACTAACCTTAAAAGAAATGACCAATTACGTCCAAACACTTTAATAGAACTTCTTAATCAAACTTTTTAATATTCAGCTGACTTATCAGCAGTAATGGAGACAATTATGAATGTAGATCAATTAACAAAACTATTAGAAGACGTCAAGAACCAGGAATGCGAGGTCGATACAGCGCTGGAACTGCTTAAAACCCTGCCCTACGAAGATCTCACCTATGCCAAGGTGGATCATCACCGGGAACTGCGCAACGGTTATCCGGAAGTGATTTATAGTCCGGGAAAGTCATTAAATCAAATCAAAGGGATTGTCGAGAATATGTTGGAACGATCCACCGGAAATATCCTAGCTTCCCGGGCTGAACGGGATGTCTTCGACACCATTAAATCCATTACGCCTGATGCTATTTATTATGAAGAAGCCCGTTCGGTTGTCGTCAAACGGGAAGAATATAAAACCACCGAAGACTATATTCTCGTTGTC
>JAKLQL010000566.1 GCA_022013395.1 Acetobacterium sp. | reverse complement strand
AAGATGCTGAAGTGTCGCCAGCCATCAGTGGACGTAAAACATCAACGCCTTTTGACATCGCTTTAGCAGCAATCAGCATTTCAGGAACAAAGATTTCTCCGGAAGAGAATTTTTCGCCAACTACGCTCATGGATTCAACCATCGCTTGCAGGATTTCGCCAGGTGCGTTACCTTCGTCTAGTGCTTCTTGAACCAATCCGGGAACCAGTTTAGTTTTACCAATTTCTACTTTTTCTTTAACTTCTTGAATTTTTGACATGTCTTTTCTCCTATTCAGTATTTATTTTTTATATTTTCACATCTGGCAATGGGCTGTGTGCACCAATTGCCAGAATAGGTGGAACGGTTTTATTGTTGTTTGTAAACAACTAGACAGACTATTTCTTTTGACCAAAAATGCCTTCACGGTAAGCGCCAATATATTCCATACAATAGTCATCTTCACCTAATAATGCTTCGGTGGCAAAAATAATGCCCATCAGATCCCCATTGGTTGGGTCAAGGATGGCACTGTCCAGACCGGCATTCATCGCCAGAACCGTGAAACCCATGTTGACCATTTTACGAGCTGGCAGGTTAAACGAAATATTGCTGACTGCTCCGGTGACATGAATGGTTGGGTATTGTTCTTTAATGCTGCGGATCACTTCAACGACCATGGCAATGCCATCTTCGGAAGTACACAGCATTTCAACCAATGGATCAATATGCATTCGGGATGGATCAATGCCATATTCTTTAACTTTGGTCATCAGATCAGCAAAGACATCCAAACGATCTTTAGCAGTTTTAGGAATTCCTTTATCACTGTTTAACAGCGCTACACATTCCCATTTGGTATCGGCAATCGCTTTAAATGCGGCATCGATTTTGTCGCCTTCAAGTGATACGGAGTTGAACAAACCTGGTTTGTTACAGTATTTCATGGATTCGATGCAGGTATAGACATTAGGGCTGTCCACGGCAATCGGGGTTTCGGTGACTTCCTGAACCAGGTCGATTAACCATTTCATGGTTTCCAGTTCAATGTCATCATCGACTGATGCGCAAACATCGATGAAATCCACACCGGCTTCAGTTTGAATCTTTGCCAGATTTTTAATAAAATCTGCATCTTTTGCGGCAATGGCCTTCGCTGTGGAAGGAATCGCGCCGTTAATTTTTCCTCCAATAATTATCATATTTTTTACCTCCAGGTAATTTGTTATTTTTTCAGTTTCAAAACTGATTTGACACTATTTACAACCAATTAATTTTACGAAACTTGATTTCTCCATCGATTCTGCCTGCAGATAAAAACTGTCTTAGAAATTAGGAATCCAAAAAAACTGGTCGAGTGATCATTTTTTTAAATAAAAACTTTTCCACACTTTTTAAACGCAAATTTGACAGTTATATTGATTTTAATTCAAATATAAAGTCTTTATATTGCATCAAAAAGCGTATTAATCATTTTTATTTTGATAAGATAATTTTTTTATCGTTTACAGATTCACATTGCTGTTAATTTTTGATTCTAAATCAAAAATAATGCTGCTCTGCACCCCTCGTTTGTACGTGTATAGTATAGCACCGCTGTAAAGGAACGTCAATCATTTTTTTAAATGTATTTAATATTTTACAAATTTATATATAATCCTTTTATTTCAGTCATTTTTTGTTTTATTCTTAAATTTGTTTGTGTGCATTTAATATATTTTTTAACGTTATTTCATCGACTTTTCATTGATCATTTTATGGTTTTGTGATTAAATAAAAGAAACCTCAAAAGAAAAGGAATGCTTATGACCCCTATTTTAGAAAAAACAAACAAACAGCTTATTTACGACACGGCCAAAAATCTCTTTTTCACTGCCGGTTATCAGGTGGGTTTTCGCCGGATTGCTCAGGAAATCGGCATCAGTCAGGGTTTGATTACCTATCATTTTAAAAACAAACATTATATCGCCATCGAAATTTATAAAGAAGATTATCAGATCCTCTCCACCTATCTGAAGTATTCAGTTGATCCGGATGAGGATGTTTTTTTATATATTGTCAGTCTTTATGAGCTTTGTTCTCGGATTCTCAGCGAAAATCCCGAAAAGCTGGCTTTCGTCATTGCCACCCAGACTGAGGACATTACCTACAAAGCCATTTATGCCGGTGGGCTGAAACAGATTTACGCGAAACTGATCAGCCACATGAAACCGAATGGTTACAGCCCCGAAAAAAATCTCAGCCTCTTTCTCACCACCATCTACTCGGTTTATGATGGGATTTTAAAAAAGCGAAATATTGATTTTGACTTTACCGATGATGAGGTCATCACCCACTCAGTCAATCTGATGTATTACTGCCTAGGTTACGACCAGGATTTCAATCGCACCCAGGACATTATCGCCAGGGCAAAAGAATCTGTGACAGCGTTACTCAAACAATATCCCCATTTATTGAATATTCATAATTATCTGATTAAGTGATCCTCGGGATAAAAGCCTAAAAAAAAGCGAGGTTTCCCTCACTTTTAGATTATTTAATGTGAACCAATACATAAAAGTCACCATTGTACAGCGGTTCTAATTCAGATTTTTCAATGGCCAGATACATAGCTACCAGGGAGATGACGGCCCTGTCATTCTCCTGGGTGAAGGTTGCCTCCGCTGCCGACATAAAGTCTTTGCTGATCTGGTAATTTCCTCCTTGAGACGTATCAAAATAATTAAAAACGTCCTTCATGTCAATCCGCATCAGCTCTGACCCGGTTTCATCCGAAAGTATCAGCAACCCGGGGGCTGCTTCTTTTTCTCTTGAAAGCCGATATGTTTTGCCGTTTTGTTCAAATTCAGTAATCACAGCATCCAGTTTTATATCCTCAACATAGAAATTTGCGACCACAAACGTCTCATACCCAGAAATATCAATGGGGGACTGCTGATCCAGATTCAGATAAATGGAATCCTGACGGTAGGGGTTTTCCTCGTAACGATAAAATCCGAAAGTAGTGTAGAAATCCTCATAAATATCAAATTTTTCACCCAGAAAGGGAACCGCTTTGGTGTATTCCATCATCGCCAGGTAACCGACAGAGTCAGAAATGATCTTTTTATCCACCTCAGATATTGATGCACTGGGACTAATGATGTCATTTTCCAGCATCTTGTTTTCAACTAGCGCATTGGTGAGTCTTTCCACCTGATTAGCACGACTGACCGTAAAGGCATCCGCCGGCGGAATAATCGAAAATAGCGAAAAACCGATCAGCAATGCCGCGATGATTCCATTTTTTCGCACCGGCATAAAACACATCAGGATCCCGGAAACCGCGGCAAAGATACCAAAAATAATCACATAATAGCGACCGTGGGTCACTCCGGTTTCCTGAATCCCCATGACCGAGGCAACAATTTGAAACATGACAATCGGAACCAGCACCTTGGGAAAGATTTTACGAAACCATTCAGCCACTTTATTTTCCAGGCTGCTGGCTAGCATATAAATCAGAATAACCGCAATGGCAAAACTGACCAGCATTGGTTCCAGGCGACTGTCGGTCCAGAAATCACCGGTGATATTTCCGGCGATATAAATAATCAGAATAACCGTATATACCGCCAACAGCGGAATCACAATATAGGAAATGAGTACCTCCAGAAATTTTGGACACTGACAGGATCGTTCCACCTTTTCCCGGTTATGTTCCAATTGCTCTGGCGACCGTTTTTTATCTGATACCCCGGGATAAATGGGGATCAGTGATAAAAAGTAAATGGGGGCAAACAGCATCCCCACAAGGTTTAAGGTATGCAGGTAGGATTTATCGGATACCCTAAACAGCAGCAGATCAATCGCAGTGATGATCAACGTGATTCCTGCAAAAAGCACGCCCGAAAACAGTAGCGCATTAAAGAAGGCTTTAAAGGTAGCCATAAAACTTTGGTTGACGCTGATCTCACTTTTTATTACCGGAACCCAAATATAAGCAATTAACAGCGCCAAAAGCGCCACCGATGTCCTAATCCAGGTTTCCGTACTGGTGCTGGTATACTGTCTGACGATCAGAAAATACCCCAGGGTCAATAACACACATAAACCCATTGCGGCAATACGATCGGATGTTTTGTCAAAAAAACGCTCCCAGGCGGCCTGGAGAGTAAACCCCAGAAAAGCCCCAACCATAAAGGTCAATAAATACTTGGTATAATCCATTTCCTGCTGAATGGCCATAGCATTAACCACTGCTGCCGCCACCAGAAAAGCAACCGTCAGCGGATAGCGGGATAACGCCTCAACCAGGCTACTTAATTTCTCTCTGATTTTATCAATAAATTTCATCACAGCTCCTTTCTGCCAGTTTCTTATCACTAAATCAAACCGGTTTCAAATCTTTATTCAGCAACATTTCCAACTCTGGCGCCGGTACCGGTCTGCTGAAAAGATACCCTTGAGCGCGGTCTCCTTTAAAGGCCAAAATCGCATCGAATTGTTCTTTTGTCTCAATCCCTTCAGCGATAACAATAAGGTTCATACTATGAGCTATTTCAATGGTAGCCTTAATAACCACTTCTTCAAAACTCCCTGCTTTAATATTCTGAACAAATTGTTTGTCAATTTTCAAATGATCGATGGGCAGCTTATGGAGATAATTGAGAGATGAATAGCCAGTTCCAAAATCATCCAACGAAAATTTAACCCCTTTCTTTTTAATCCGATTAATAATTGACATGGTATTTTCCAGGTTCTCCATAGCAATACTCTCAGTGATTT
>JAKLQL010000565.1 GCA_022013395.1 Acetobacterium sp. | reverse complement strand
CGCCTCCAGTGAAGAATTATCCAGTCAGGCTGAAATGCTTAAACAGATGGTGGGCACATTCAAGCTTAAAAAGCAAGTAGGCACAAAAACGGAAATCTCACCAATTGTGAGTAAAAATAAAGAGGTGCTTCCGATTCAGCCAAAGATTATTTTAGACGATATGGAGGATAAATATTAAATAATCATCTGTACCAGACACGGAGACCGGAAGAGTAAAAATAAATCTTGCATGATAGTAGTATTTTCGCATTCGTCAAAAGTTAATGTGTGATAAAAAAATGAGGCTTTTCATTTCGATAGAAAGGCCTCATTTTGAGTTTAGGGATAGCAGCTAATATAACAAAAGCGAATCATCAAATAAAGACTCGTACTTAGCTCGATTCAGAAAGAACCTTATAATTTAGCCAGTAATTCCTGCTTCTTCTGGTTGAATTCTTCTTCTGAAATGATACCCTTGTCTTTTAAACCGGCCAATTTTTCAATCATCGCAATGGGATCTTCCTGGGCATTGGCTTCTGGTTGTTGCGTGAATGAACCTTCAGTTGTGCCTTTCTGGATTCCCTCTGGTTTGTGGGCAGTATAAATTTGAATGACCCGTTCAGCTTCTCTGGGATAGAGGATGCTAATGGTTTCGATAGCGTCCGCAGTCTTAATTTCGGTATCGTTGGGATTCATGCCCAGGGTCAGTGACAAATCTAAAAAAGAAACGGTGCTCGGTTGCGTCGTCAGGGATAGGATCTGGTCGTAGGTAAAGGTTTTTTTGGTGGTTAAATCCCGGTCATAGAGAATGATCTTCTGGCTGGTACAGGTCAGGAACTTTTTCGAAACCAGGCTATCCAGACCCCAGGCAAAATAGATTAACTTTTCGTCAGTTTCTAAAAATGTTTTCACAAGTTCCCGGGTAGTCGGGTCAAGCTTGGCTTGGATAAAAGCATCAACCTGATCATCGGTAATCATAAGATCGTTTTTCTTTAGACGACAGAGATATTCAGTCAGGGTGATGGTATCGATGGTTTTGATTTCAGCCGTAGGTATGGTAATTAATGTGATGGAATTAACAATCAGTGTACATTGTTCATCACCTCGATTGATTGAGATATCATAGAGTTTTTCTTTCGGCAGGCAACCCACCGCAAAAAAAGAATTGTTTTCCGGAAAAAGAATTTTAAAATAAAGGTTACTGGTGGTCAGCAGAATCATCTGACCATTAGAATCTTTAAATTGAAATAAAAACTTTTCCTGCATATTATAGGTAGGAAAGGCTTTTAAGACAGTCTTTAAAACTTTTTCTTCATAGGGGTGCATGTCGATTTTTGTAGCTGATGCGCTATTTGCCGGCAGCAGCATTTTTTCAGAGAACATTTGGGTGAAGGAAACCAATTCGTCATCACCAGAACTGATCAATGGCCTGCCTGGAACATCAACCGGCATTGCTAGTTGTTCCATCAAACTGTCAGTATAGGTTTTTATCCGTTGATCCATTTCCGCTCGTAAGCGTTCCTGCTCTTCTTTTTTTAAAGCCAAATCTGCTTGAATTGAATCAATACTTTCTTTTGCCAGATCGGTAACATCTTTAAATAGATCTTTAAATCCCATAATTTGATTCTCCTTTTTTATTGAATAATCTACTTTTATTTTACCTAAGGATGAAGAAAATAGCAAACTAAAACAGCCTTTTGAACAGATCTTTAAGATTTGTTCAGAAGGCGTGAAAAGTAATTAAGTTTGATGACGCTTAGTCATTTAAAATTGAAAGGGCTTTTTCACGTCTGCAATTGATTAGATATGGAATCTTTGTGACTTTAGCACATTCTTCAGTTAACGACATAAAGAAGATACCTGTAACAATAAGAAAAAAACGAAATTGGGTTTAAATGTTAAAGTGCTGGAACAGTTTAAACTCCATTTTCGTTTTCGTAGGAGAAGTGTTTAGATATAAACTTTTTCATCAGGAATTTCAGTATTGAGAACAATGCTTAAATTGCCATTACGACATCTTAATTTGTCAATGAATTCTTTTTGATTGATATCATCTTTAAGACGGATATAGTAGATAATCTCAAACAGAGAGCCGAAATCACTGGTTTTAACCCGCTGGATTTTGTGACTGACGGCATACAGCTTTAGAATATCGTCAAAACAATTCTGGTAATCAATATCTTCCGGAATCGTGATCTTGAGCTGCATATTCTTGACTTTAGATTTACCATATTTAGTAAAATTGAGGATCACCATTACTGTACAGAGGATGACGGCGAACAGGGCACCGTAGAAGATATAGCCCATCCCACAGGCAAGTCCCACTGCCAGGGTAAAGAAGACATAGGAGATATCAATAGGATCCCCAGGGGCACTGCGGAAACGGATCAGGCTGAAAGCGCCAGCCAAACTGAAGGCCCGGGCAACATTGTTACCGACTAATAGAATGATAATTGAAATAATTGCTGGCAGCATAATCAGGGTGACCACAAAGCCGGGCGAATAACCTTCTTTACCTCGGGTGCGGATGTAAACAAAGCTGATAAACAGACCCATGATCAGGGAAGCGAAGACGACCCCTAAGGTCGTTTGGACGGTCAGGGTTTCGGTTACGGTTGATGCTAAAAGTGATTCAATCATGATGTTCTCCTTAATTATTGATGCATGCGGTTAATGGTGTGTTTTGATAAATTGGTAGCGTGATGAGCTTGCCCATACTTTGTTTAAGATAGTCTTTATAGGCTTTGCCATATTTCGAAAAACTGGTGCTGTATATCTGCAATTCGGACAGCGCATGGGTCAACCACAGCGGAATAGCCCCCAGTATTTTTATTTCCATCAGATATTGATCCTCGGGAATAAGGAAGTTTCCAAAATCGCCTTTTTCTAATGAAAGTAACTGTTGTCGGCTTTTTAAATTGTAGTCAAAGGTGACCCGCAGTTCGGGATCATCTTTCCCCACAAAGGCAATTCGTTCATAGCCGATGTAAGCTTTTGGAACCACCGGATGATTCTTTAAAAAAAACTCAATTTCTTCCAGAACCAGTTGGTTCATGGTATTGGTTTCTTTGGGATACTCTAATTTTGAAATAAACCGGTTGGCTTCATTCAGGGTCAGGGTCGCCCGTCGCTTATTGACAACGCCGCCAATTTTCTTTTTCAGCTCCAGAAAGACCTGATCATCCGGCGAGGTTGGGATTTTATAGCTTCTTAAACGAAGCTTTTCTTTATAATAGGGTTTGGAGAGGGAGTGGCGGATGATATCATAATTTTCAGTATCAAAATAGATATTGTAGATCGAATAACCATCATTTTTGGATGTATAGGAATCCGGTTTCATCTGAGTTAAAAGCATGGGCATTAATTGTTTGAGCTGGCTTTCATTTAATTGATATTTATTTTCAAAGCGCTTAAACGTTTTTGTGATCATTGTGTTACCTCCATAGAATTTATTTTTATTTCTGGTGTCTTACTTTTCTATAGTATACAAGAGCAGTTTGTTAAGTGTTTGTTAACTTTGTGTTTTTCTTGTGAACGGTTCGAGAAAATAAAAAAAGATGCACGCAATGTGCATCTTTGAGGTTGATAAATATTCGATTAAATTTTTAAAGTAAACCAGAAAACTGATCCTTCATGGACCTTTGAATTAACGCCGTAGTTGCCACCGTGTATATCGAGGATGGACTTGACGATGGACAGCCCCAGACCGGTACCGGT
>JAKLQL010000564.1 GCA_022013395.1 Acetobacterium sp. | reverse complement strand
GGACTAAAGGCATCAGTTCCTCCCTGGGGATCAAAATGGACGAAATAGGTGTTTATTTCCCACTTCGCATAGAGTGTGGTGACCCCCATAATCCGATCCGATTCAAAATTCCAGGGGTAAGCAAAACCGGGATCTTTAAACCATCCTTTAAACGAATATCCTTCCCTGGTCGGTTGGCCCGGCTCCGTCAGCAGGGTGTTATATTCAGCGCTCTGGGCACCTATGTCATTGCCACCGTTGGTATCAAAATAAACCTCATAGGTGAGCGGTGTTTTGATCACTTCCTCATATAAGGTATATACAGCCTGTACCGGATTGATGAGCACATCATAGATAACCGGGAGATCCGGATCAACCACAACCTCCACGTCAAACGCATACGCTTCACTCTCGCCGGCAGCAGCATTAAGGGATTTAAAGGCATAACGATTGGTTCCCAGTTTGGCCGGAACAAACTCAATCGTCCAGACGATTTCATTAGCCAATTCATTCACCGACCGGCTGATCAGCATTCCGTCACCCAGGGAATCGGATCCAAATTGTTTCCCGACACCACTATCCGTATTGGTAAAAGTCAGATTCTTGGTGGCCCGATTGGTCACCACTTCAATTTTGACCGTTTCATTCTTATAGTACGGTGCTTCTGTGACGGCCTTGACCGATTTGATCACCGGTGCCACCGTTTCATCAGTGGTATCTTCCCCGGGTACACTGGTTGGCGGTACCAGGTTGGCCGGCAGATCCGTTGGCATCGTATCACCCACCTTTGGATCCGGTGGGGTGCTTTCCTCCAGTGGCCGGATTGTCAGCGTCCGATGAGTATACTCATTCCCGCCACAATTGATGGTCCCTTCCGGATAGGGTGAGATCGACATTTCCAGATCATAGCTGGTTACTGTACTGACATCCGGAGTATGCCATTTGATATAGCTGTAGGACTCGGTTTTCATCGGAGCCACCAGTGAATCGGTACCGATCACTTCGCCATTGATCTTGTAAGTCACCGTCAGCTCACTCCCGGGGGTGGCATTGATATTGGAGTAAACCGGTGTGCTTAAAATAACATCGGTATTGGGCCGATAATCGTTATCCCGGGGCTTATTGTATTCGGCTGGCTTAAGTGCCCGAGCCATGCCCCAACCGCCGTATTTGACCTGTTGATCGCTGAACCAGCGATTAAAGGGAATAGCAGCATTCTGGTCTACCCCGGAACCAGCTGCCAACCCATACCAGGTACTATTGGTAATGACTGAGTTCCCCATCAACAGAAAGGCCAACCGGGAGACATGCTGCCGATTGGCGTTGGGCTTCCAGGCATCCGGCTGTTGTCCGGCCCATGCCGTCCACCGGGTTTCATCGTAACGCCAATCCATCTGGTGCTTGATCTGAGACACCGCAAAATCAGTCGCTGATAAGGCATAACCATAATAGGATCCCGGATGGGCGGTATCCTTCACATAGACAATCGATACCGGCTCATAAACGATCAGCCATTCCACCTGGTTGGTAGGGTTGTCATTGATTACATTTGGTAAAATCCCTTCAGGGTTCAAACCGGTCCGGGTTTCGCCATCAATGGTAAACTCCAGATTTTTAACTAATTCTTCTCTGGTCGTTCCTTGTTTTCCGGCATGATAATTTAATAAGCCAAATATTTTGTAAGGATCACTGAAATAATGGGCTACCTTTGTAATATTTCCAACTGAATCCCCATAAATAACACCATTATCATAAATATCATCATCACTGAGTTGAGGAACATATGGCACCTCAGAATCCGTCATGATATAGACACCACCACCTGAAGCAAGCTGCACCGGATCCAGAGCACTGACATCCCCGCCTTTATTTTGCAGCTCCATCAAGGTATCCACTTTATTTTCCTTGGAAAAGAATAATCCGGAGATATTCGAAGGCCGGGAACCGGCAGCCCAGCCACTCCAATTGGAAACCGGGGTCAGATAAACGGCTTGATTCCCAATCCGATAAAACTCATTCATGTTCGATGAATCCTTATTGACCGTATCCGACTTGGCCACGAATAAGGATACCTTCCACATATACTGATCGCTGTAGTAGAAAGCATCTTCGGTATAGGTCGGGTTTCCGGGCACGGTGCTGGAATTATCTTCAGCCCGGGCCACCATGGGTGTCATTCCCCACAAAAAACCGGTCAGTAATGCAATCAACGCCAGCAACCAGAGTGGCTTTAGGCGATTTTTTATACGCACGTCCATTCATTCCTCCTTATTTTCTGCATAAAAAAAGAACAATCCGTAAATTGTCCTTTTGCTTCTTATATTAAATTAATTACCGACAAATGTTCCACCATTCTCGCCACCACTGCTATCAATCGGTGTCGCCCCTAAATCACCATTCCATCCGCCACCGCTGCTCTCCGCTGCCGGTGCTTCATAGGCCGGTTCTTCATAGGCTGGCTCAACATAGGTGTCCTGGTGTGCTTCGTAATGTCCACCGGTTTCTTCACTGGTGTAGACCGGTTCTGATGCAATTGCCGGGGTATTAACGGTGGTCACGTTGCTTTCGACCACGGTGCTGTTATCATTGGTGACAGTTTGGGCCTCAACCACCTTGCTTTCCACCGGGGTGGTGGTTACCGCCGTTGTCTTTTCGGTATTGATATCCTGTACCTTCACTGTTTTTTCATCGGCAGTGG
>JAKLQL010000563.1 GCA_022013395.1 Acetobacterium sp. | reverse complement strand
GGTGTAATGGAGTGCTATGATGGCAAGAACACCGATTGATAAAGCGTTGATAAACACACGACTGGCCAATGCTTACGGTGGCTGGATCTATTGTGAGGGTTGTAACAAGACAATTGGTTATCTGTGTTATGTTACCTATGACCTTTTTCGGTTGGACTATCAGTGCAAATGCGGAAATTGCGGAAGTGTCCATCTTGCATTTGATCGTGACAGTGAGGCGCAAACCAGCAGTGAACACGCGTTGATTACGATCAAGAATCGACTGTGTTGTCTGGAAGACAAATCTCCGTTGGTAACGATTCTGGAAAAGAAACTGGATGTTTATAAATTAGAAGTCAATTGCAAAGCCTGTAATACGAAATATCAGTTTGAAAAAATGTAATCAAAAAGTGTAATGGAAAAATGCCATAAAGAATTTATGATGCAGGCCTTCGGGTCTGTATTTTTTTCGGGAAGCGGCTTTGATTATTTCAGAAATAACCGGCTGGTTTAAGAATTACTTCAGCCGATTCATTTTTTTTGCCCGGAATAGCTTAAACTGCTTGACTATACCGTACCGGTATAGTTTATGATAAATATAACTGTTTCAAATTTCACATCAAAACCGGAGGGATCAGCAATGACCTATTTAATCCAATTTTTAAAAGAAAAGAAAGGCATGTTGTTTTTAATTATCCTGGCAACGGTGATCCAGTCCTTTAGTATGTTGGCGGTGCCCTATTTTGCAGCAAAAATCATTGACAATGGGATCATCAAAAAAGATCTGATGGCAATTGTGTCATTGGGTTTGCAAATGTTGACGGCGGTGGGGGTATCGGCACTTATTTCTTTATGGGCCAGTTATATGTGTGCCGATTTGGCAGCGCTTTCAGGAAAATATTTGCGGGATCGGATTTTTGATAAAACACAGATCCTGTCGATCCGTGATTTTAACCGCTTCAGCACCGCTTCGATGATTACCCGGGCCACTGGCGATATTACGGTGATCCAGCAGACGGTGATCATGTTTGCCCAAATGATTTTGCCGGCACCGATTGTGGCCATAACAGCGATTATCATGACGATGGCCGTAAGTCCGATACTGGTGGCGATTCCGATTATTGCCATGGCAGTGTTCATTAGTGTGATTTATTATTTGTTCAGAAAAGCCAGTCCCATCTCTAAAACCATCCAAAAGCGACTGGATATCATTAACCGGATCATGGGCGAAGCCATTACCGGCGTCCGGGTGATTCGCGCTTTTGATAATTCGGAATATGAAAGAAAACGAACCAATGAGGCCTTTTTAGACTACGCCGATAATGTCATTCGTTTAAACCGAACCTTCGCCGTGTTTAGTCCGTTGATCTGGGCAGTTGTCGGGATCAGCATGGTCGCAGTGTTATGGTTTGGTAGCTTTCTGGTACTCAATGGCGAAATTCAGGTGGGGGGCATCATCGCCGTTTCAGAATATACCATTCTGTTGCTGATTTCACTGATCATGTCTTCCATGGTGATCGTGATGCTGCCGAAAATGAAAGCGTGCCTGGACCGAACCCAGGAGGTCCTGGATACGATTCCGGAAATTGGGGATGAAAAAGCAGCAAAGGCCTTGGGAAATCCAAATAACCCGGCAAAAATTGTCTTCAATCAGGTCAGCTTTTCTTATCGGGGGGCAGAGGAGCCGGTTTTGCAGGGCATCAGTTTTTCTTGCGAGCAGGGGAAAACCACTGCGATTATTGGTGGAACCGGGTCGGGCAAGAGTACCATTGCCAGTCTGATGCTGCGTCTTTATGATGTGGCCAGCGGTGAGATCACCCTGGAAGGGGCAGACATCCGCCAAATGACCCAGCATGATCTGCGGGAACGGATTAGCTATGTACCTCAAAAGGCGATTCTCTTTAGCGGTACCATTGCCGACAATCTGCGGATGGGAAACCGCCAGGCGACCCAGGCGGAATTGGAACACGCCGCCAGGATTGCCCAGGCCCATGACTTTATTATCGGGATGGAAGATGGCTATGAACGATCCGTGGCTCAAGGTGGCACCAATTTTTCCGGCGGGCAGAAGCAACGGCTGTGCATTGCCCGGGCGCTGGTAAAAAAAGCGCCGGTTTATATTTTTGATGACAGTTTTTCGGCACTGGATTTTAAAACCGATGCCACCTTGCGAAAAGCACTGAAAAAAGAAATGGCAGATGCGGCGGTGGTGATTGTCGCCCAACGAATCAGCACCATTATGGATGCCGATCAGATCATCGTTCTGGAGGCCGGCCGGATGGCCGGAATCGGCAGGCATTCAGAACTGATGAAAAGCTGCCCGGTTTATCAGGAAATCGTCGCTTCTCAGCTTACTGAAAAGGAGGCCGATCGAATATGAAGAAACAGCGAAAAAAACCACAAAAGGAAAATCAAAAAGCGTTTAATCCCGCCGATTTGGCCGAAATGGAAGATATGCCCAAAAATTCCAAGGCAACCGCCAGACGATTAATGGGGCTGCTGCTGAAACAAAAGGGGGCCTTACTGATTATTCTGCTGGCGGCAGTGGTCAGCAATGCCATGTTTGCGCTCTCGCCAATTGTCATGGGGAAAGCCCTGGACCAGCTGATTCAGGTGATCAGTACCAATGGGTTTGGCGGCAGTTTTGAACAGCTGGCGGGGATCCTGGGGCTGTCGGTATTATTATTGCTGCTGGCCTATCTCATCGGGGCGGTGTTTTCCTTTCTGCAGGAATACACCATGGCCAGTGTCGGCGAAAAGCTGGCGTTATCGCTGCGGGAGAAAATAAGTAAAAAAATCACCAGATTGCCACTTCACTATTATGAT
>JAKLQL010000562.1 GCA_022013395.1 Acetobacterium sp. | reverse complement strand
TATGCTGGAAGGCAAGCCGATGCAGTTGGCTCACATTAAAAATCAGGTCGGTGCTCTGAAGCTGGATTTCAACGATGGCTACACCGTCGTCAAAATCAATCCTCAGCTTCATGATGAGTTGCGTAATGAACAAATCTCACGGCAACTCGAACACAGTAACGGCTGCAAACCGGTATTTTATAAAAATGCCATTGTTGCTGTTTTCCCTAAACTTCAGCGCCAGCAAACCAGTCTGATCAATAAATTAAAAACTTTGAGCAGCAGTATCAACGGCACCATCGGTATCAGCGATGAAATCCAGGGGTTTACCAATCTTCATCACCTCTATATTCAAGCTGCCACCGCCATTATCTTGGGACAACAGCTGGCTTTGCCGACCACGATTTATCGCTATCAGGATGTGATGCATTATCATCCGTTTCTCGGTTTTGATAACAAAGATGATCTGGCTGCCATGTGTCACCCAGGCTTACTGATCCTCCAGGCCTATGATGCCGAGCACGAGACCAAATTTGTAGAAACCTTGGAATCCTACTTAAAACATGAACGGCACAGTTTGCCCACCGCTGCTGCTCTGCATGTCCATCGCAATACCTTAAGCTATCGGCTTGATAAAATCGATCAGCTCTTTTCTTTTAATTTGGATGATGTTTATGAACGGGAACGACTTCTGCTGACGCTGAATATACTTGTCTATCTCAACCACCCTTCCTTAACTGCAGAATAAGGAAGGGTGGTTGATGCATTTATTCAGCTTTACAGCTTCCCATTTCTAGTTGCTATAAATCGAGCTATGCTAGAATCTAACTAATTCAGCAAGTATATAAACAAAAAAACTTTGATAGTTTTTTAATTAACAGCTTGACCTTGAAGTGACTAGAGGGTTTATCCTAAGAGTAAATCCAAATATGAAAACGAGGTACAAGATGTTTACTAAATTGTTTACTCCCAAGAAAATCAACCAGTGTGAGATTCCCAATCGTCTGGCGGTTACCGCCATGGTGGCTAACTACTGCAACGAAGACGGCACCGCCACCGATCGTTACATTGCTTATCACGAAGCTAAAGCCAAGGGCGGCTGGGGCTTGATCATTACTGAAGATTATGCCGTCAGTGAACATGCCATGGGCTATCAGTTTATTGCTGGGCTATGGAATGATGATCAGATCGCCAGCCACAAAAAGCTGACCGACACCATTCATCAATATGATTCCAAAATCTTTGCCCAGATCTATCATGCCGGCCGACAAAGCTGTAGCTACGTCAATGGCGGCGTTCAGCCGGTGGCCCCATCGGCAATCCCCTGTCCCTGGCTGCGGCAACTGCCCCGGGAACTGACCATTCCAGAAATCGAACAAATTGTTGAAGATTTTGGCGACTGTGCCTTACGGGCTAAACAGGCCGGCTTTGATGGCATCGAAGTGCATGCCGGTCATGGCTATTTAATTGCCGAATTCATGTCCACCTATGTCAACAAGCGCACCGACAAATACGGCGGTTGTCTGGATAATCGCTTACGGTTTATCAAAGAAATCTTTACCAATATCCGCCGCAAGGTCGGCGACGATTTCCCGGTCATGATCCGTTTTTCGGCTGACGAAGTGGTTCAGGGCGGCCGGGACATTTCCGAATCTCGAGTACTGGCCAAATTGTTTGCCGAATGGGGTTTTGATGCCCTGCATGTTTCCAGTGGTGCTTATGGTGATCATAATAAAGGGATTGTTTCTCCAATGTACGTTTCCCACGCCTGGACTGTGGATTTTGCTGCTGAAATCAAACAGATCGTGGATATCCCCGTCTTTACCGTCAACCGCATCAATGATCCCCGCATGGCCGAAGGAATTCTGGAAATGGGCAAAGCTGATTTCATCGGAATGGGCCGGGGCTCCTTGGCCGATCCCGATCTTCCAAATAAAGCCAAGGCTGGCGATTTAACCTCAATCCGCTACTGCATCGGTTGTATGCAAGGCTGTGTTGGTAAATTACTGGTGGGTGAAGCCATTACCTGTTTAGTCAATCCTTCACTTGGTAAAGAATTTGAGTTGGATTATAGCAAAGCCGCCAAACCTCAAAAAATTCTGATTGCTGGCGGTGGACCAGGCGGACTGGAAGCAGCTCGCACGGCGGCCATCAAAGGTCACGATGTCACCCTTTATGAGAAGGGCAGCTTTTTAGGCGGTCAGTTTAAATCCGCCGCTTATCCTCCCTGCAAGGGTGAATTGGCCACTTATACCAACTGGATCGTTGGCGAACTGGATCAGTTAGGGGTGACGATTCATCTCAACAGTGAATTGACAAAAGTGATCGTCGCCGCTGAAAAACCGGATACCGTTATCGTGGCTACCGGCGGAACCCCCTGCAAACCTGCCATCAAAGGGATTGATAAAGGCCTTGTTGTCACCGCCGAAGATGCCTTGCTGGGCAATATTGCCACCGGTAATCAGATCGTTGTGGCCGGCGGCGGTGAGGTCGGTTCGGAAACTGCAGCGCATCTGGCGATGCAGCAACGCGATGTGACCATCATCGAAATGCTGCCCAAGATCTGCAGCGATCTGGATGGCGTCAACAATTTTAATCTGATGAAAATACTCCGTGAATATGAGGTCAACCAATTGACCCAAACAAAAGTGGTCGAAATTCTGGATGACGGAGTGGTCATCGAAAACAGCCACGGACAGCAGACATTGCCTGCCGACACTGTCGTTATCGCCCTAGGCTACCAACCCAACAACCAGCTGGTCGAAGAATTATCGGCCGTTCACAACAACGTCATCGTCGTTGGCGGAGCCCTTAAAACCAGCAATGCCATGGTGGCGATTAATGACGGCTTTAATGCGGGCTTATCGCTGTAAATAATCCCCCTCACTAAGCTGCTTAACAAGCGAACAAATAAAGATAAAAAAAGGATAGGTGCTTTTAAAAGCCCTACCCTTTTTTTGTTTAGTCGAAATTTTTGGCAAGATTGACAGTCAATGTGATACAATAAAAAAAACCTGAAGCCACTATAGGGAGGAAAATCATGGAATATCGCATTGGGGAAGTCTCCAAACTCCTGGGTCTGCCGGTGGAGACCATCCGCTATTATGAGAAAGAGCAGATTATTACGCCAAAACGTCAGGAAAACAGTGACTACCGCACCTATGAAACCTGGGATATCTTTTTTCTGATGGAATGCATGCGCTACCGCAGCTTTGACATCTCGTTAAAAGATATTTCAAAGATGCTTCATAATGAGTCGTTAAACTTTTTTGTGGAACGGATCGGTTTTAAACAACAGGTCATCGATGAAAAGCTGCGCTACTATCAGATGCTGGATCGCAAGATTTCTGCCTACAAGGATAAATTGGCAAGCCTGCCCTACAATGTCGGGTGCTATTGGTTCGTTAATACTCCCGAGTATCGTTACTTTACCTATGTCAAGCGTGAAGATGGCGATCATTATGGAGAGGTTGATGAAAAACCATTATTTGCCAACTGGCTCAAGCAAATCCCCTTTGTCGAGTTTACCCACCACATTTCCTTTGCCGACATCGCCGACCCCACCATCGACCGGGATGCCTGGGGACTTTGCGTCGAAAGCGATGACGCTACGTTGTTAAATCTGCCGATGAACGCGGATGTGCTGATCCGACCGGCTGGTTTGTGTTTGTGTACGGTGATGGACTTGGGCGACTATGGCAATTTGACCTTACGGCAGTTTGATCCGCTGGTGGCCTATATCCGGAACCATGGGATTGTGCCAGAAGGTGATATCATCGGAAAAATCCTCACCCGAGTCCATGCCGATGGGAAAATGCACCGTTATATTGAGTATACGATTCCGATCAAAAAATGAAATGAAATAAAAAACGAAAAAATGGAGGACTAAGCGATGGAAACGTTAAAAACAAACCTGCAGCCGAAGCGTGTTAAACTTATTTTTAATCCCGGTTCTGGCGCCAATGACGAATCCCCCCACCAAATTATGGCGGTTGTTAAAGAAATGCAAGCCCGGCAGTTTATCCCGGAACTGTATTTAATCGAACCAGACAGTAACTTGACGGAAGTGGTCGATGAGGCCATTGCCCGGGGCATTGATCTGTATGTCGTTTGTGGCGGCGATGGCACTGTTTCTTCGGTTACCAAAGCGCTGTACGGTTCAGCGGCGACGCTTGGCATTATTCCCACCGGAACCCAGAACAATGTGGCCTTAAGCCTCGGTATCCCCACTGATATTCCGGCGGCCGCTGCCATTCTCAGCGAAGGAAACTGTTTAAAAATAGATCTCGGGCTGGTCATTTGCAACGATGTCAGCACACCTTTTATCGAGCTTTGTTCGGTAGGATTGTTTTCCACACTGTTCCCATCCGGCGATGATATCCAGCATGGCGACATCACCCGGATCGGTGATTTCCTCGGCATTCTGACCACTGCACCGCCCTCGGATATCCATCTCTTCCTCGATGATAATCAGGAAATCAGCGAGTTGGGTCACGCCGCATTAATTTCCAATATGCCCTATATCGGCCGTAATTATCAAGTCGGTGCTGCCGATGCCTCTTTTGATGGCTTACTGGATGTGATGTTTTTCTCCGATCTATCCAAACTCGATTTGATTGCTTATATTCTTAATGGCGTTGGCACCGATAACCCGGAAGATCCCCGGATTCAGCACTATCAGGTGCGTGAAATTGTCATTGACACGGAACCGGCCATGGCGGTGATGGCGGATGGTATCAGTTTGGGCGAAGGTTCCGTGCGAATCAAAGTGCAGCACCAAGCTTTGTCGGTCATGGTCGGAGCGACTGAGTCAAATGAAGGACAATAAGCAGGATCAGTCCAAAACCGACAAAGGCATTAAAGCAACCGAAAAAAAATCCTTGCCGGTAGTTAAAATTCACAGTACATGGCAGAAAATCATTACTGGGATCCATCATATTCCACCAGTTTACTGGTTCATTATGGTTGCTATTATCTTAGTTTCATTTCTGCTAGTTATTCCTGATTATGTCTGGATCATTTTTTCCGACGCCGTAAAAAGCCAAAAATCACTGCTGATCCTAGTTCTGATTTTTGCTTTGACCACCATTTCGCTGGTGTGGTCGATTGGTCAGCGGGTTGATGTTTGGGTTTTTACTTATTTTAATATGCATGAGCGTAGCAGGTTCTGGCTTGATTGGACGATGCTGTTTTTTACGCATATTGGCAATGGGATTTTTGCGATGATCCTTGCCATTATTTTGTATTTTTCAGGGCACGACGTCCTAGCCTATGCCTTTGTCTTGGGAACCTTATCATTATGGTTTGTGGTTGAATTAATAAAAGTGCTAGTTCATCGAACCCGACCCTATAAAAAGATTGAAAATAGCCGCACCGTTGGATCTC
>JAKLQL010000561.1 GCA_022013395.1 Acetobacterium sp. | reverse complement strand
AGGTGGAAAACAGCCTTGACCCTTATCAAAAACAATCGGAAACCGTTTATAGGTTTCCATAATTACATTGCTTCCGCGTGTTATTAAATCCATTTTGACCTCCTATATAATCGAACGACGAATCATCGTTCCTACCCCGGCGGCAGTAAAGAGTTCCAGCAGCATCGAATGCTCCACCTTACCGTCTAATATATGCACCGAGTTAACTCCCTGGTTCAAAGCATCAACGCTGTTTTCCACCTTGGGTATCATCCCGCCGGAAATAATTCCTTCTTCAATGAGCTTGGGGACATTTTCAGCAAAGAGCCGACGAATAATGGAATCCGGATTATCCGGATCCATATAAACGCCATCGGTATCGGTTAAATAAATCAGTTTTTCCGCTTTAACCGCTTTGGCAATGGCATAAGCCACGTGATCAGCGTTGATGTTATAGCTTTGTCCGGTCTTATCGGTTCCAATCGGTGCAATTACTGGCAGATAATCATCTTTAAGTAATGTCGTGAGTAGTCGGTTATCGACATGGATAATATCGCCCACAAAACCGATGTCCAGATTATTGACAAATTTCTTTTTTACCTTGATCATACCACCGTCTTTACCGGAAAGTCCAACGGCGCTTATTTCACGATTCTGAAGCAATTGGACCAGTTCTTTGTTGATTTTTCCGGACAATACCATCTCGGCAACTTCCACCACCTTTTCATTGGTGATCCGCAACCCCTCCACAAATTCAGTTTGGATCTCCAGATCATTCAGCATTCCAGAGATATCTTTGCCGCCGCCATGTACAATGATCAGACGGATACCCACCAGCCGCATCAGGGATATGTCATCCATTACTGACTGCTTTCGCTCCTCATCATACATAAAACTGCCGCCATATTTAATCACCATGGTTTTCTTTTTAAACTGTTGGATATAGGGCAATGCTTCAATCAGAATCTTTGCCTTTTCAATATATTTTTCCATTTGTTACTCTTTTCTTTTTAATATTAGCTTCGGTAATCGCCATTGATCTTAACATAGTCGTAGGACAGATCACAACCCCAGGCTACTGCTTTTTCGTCCCCTTCTTTCATTTCAACAGAAATATAAAGATCAGTTTCCGAAAGGACTTTTTTAGCCTCATCTTCATCAAACGGAATCGGTACCCCATCATTTAAAAGGGTAATCATCCCGGCCTGACTTGAGAATACCAGTGACACTTTTAAAGGATCAAAGGTTGCTCCGGAATACCCCAGCGCACACAGCACGCGACCCCAGTTGGCATCCTCCCCAAAGAGAGCCGTTTTTACCAGACTGGAAGTGATCACGGATTTTGCCAGGGTTCGGGCATCTGCTTTGGTTTTTGTTCCGTGAACTTCCACTTCCACAAATTTGGTGGCACCTTCACCGTCACGAATAATTTTTTTCGCCAGAGTTTTATGGACATAGATAAATGCTTCTTTAAAAATTTCGTAATCAGCGGAATTTTCTTCCAGCGGCTGATTACCAGCCAACCCGTTGGCAATCACCGTAACCATATCATTAGTGCTGGTATCGCCATCCACTGAAATCATGTTATAGGTATCCACGGTTGTTTCTTTCAGGAGCTTGTTAAGCTGCTCCGGTTCAATCTTCACATCGGTGGTGACAAAAGATAACATCGTGGCCATGTTGGGATGGATCATCCCGGAGCCTTTGGCCATGCCGCCGATTTTTACTATTTTGCCCTGAATTTCCACTGCCACCGCCACTGTTTTTTGAACCGTATCGGTAGTCAAAATGGCATTAGCCGCCAGGTCTCCGTCCGCCTCAGTACTCCCCAGTTTTGGTGCCAGCGTTTCAATCCCAGCGAGGATTTTCTCAACCGGCAATGCCAGTCCAATAATGCCAGTGGACGCCACCAGCACATCTTCCGGTTTTAAATCTAGAACGGCAGCCACCTTATTGGCCGTTGCTGCCACAGCTTCAATTCCTTTTTGCCCGGTACAAGCATTTGCATTGCCACTGTTAACGATAACTGCCTGCTTGTAGGGGTTAGCGATCACCTTATTACACCAGAGAATCGGGGCAGCTTTGACCATATTGGTGGTTGTCATAATACTTGTTGCTCCTGGTACTTCCGAAACAATCATAACCAGGTCATTTTTTCCACTATTTTTGATGCCACAGTTCAGTCCCCCGGTTTTAAAACCCGTGGGTGTTGTGACTCCGCCTGTTTTTATTACTTTCATGTCTTTACTCCTTATTTAAATGGATACGATCCATCACTTTTTAAATGGGGAAATCGGCGATAAAGTCGATCCCGGTTTTTTCTGCTAAATCAAAACAGATGTTCATATTTTGAACCGCCTGTCCGGCTGCACCTTTAATCAGGTTATCAATGGCACCAACTACAATGATGTGGTTGGTACGAGGATCAATGGTGAGTCCGATATCACAATAATTTGTACCTTTAACCCAGCGGGTTTCCGGCATCCGATTTTCCAGAATTCTGACAAAATACTCACCTTGATAGAAGTCCCGGTAAATCGCTTTGACCTCATCCAAACTCAGATCCACGGTTAAGTTTGCATAGGAAAGCGCCAGAATTCCCCGGTTCATCGGAACCAGATGAGGGGTGAAAAGGATATTAAACGCTTCGCCATTTAGTAAACGCAGCTCCTGTTCAATTTCCGGAGTGTGCCGATGCGACCCAATTTTATAAGCTTTAATGGTTTCGTTACATTCGCTGTACATTAGCTCCGTCACAGTGCCGCGACCGGCTCCGGTGACCCCGGATTTGGCATCGACGATGATGCTTTTGGTATCAATGAGGTTATTCTTAATCAGTGGTGCCAAACTCAAAATACTGCAGGTGGTGTAGCAACCGGGATTTGAAATCAGCTGCGCTTTTTTTATCTCATCCCGATGCAGTTCACACAATCCATAAACTGCGTCTTTTAATAATGGTTGGTTAAAATGTTCGGTTTGATACCAGTCTTCATATATATTGATATCCTTAAGCCGGAAATCAGCTCCCAGGTCAATTACTTTTGTTTTCTTTAATACGTCTTCGGTAATCGTTTTTGAGGCAATCCCATGGGGTAAAGCCAAAAATACCACATCCGACTTTTCTGCCAATTCGTTAATATCGGTTGCTTCACAGACGAGATTGGTAATACTTTCAAAGTTCCCATAGATATCACTGAATTTTTGCCCCGAATAACTCCGGGTTCCGATGGTCACCACTTCAACTTCCGGGTGCCGCATTAAAATGCGGATCAGTTCCTGTCCTGCGTAACCAGTTCCTCCAATAACAGATGCTTTAATCATTTCATCATCCTTTCTTAACACATTCACTTAAGAATAGTAAGAGTCTAGGCAAACAGGGTTATTTTGATCGTGTCGATATTTAATCGGTACAGTCGTTTGTCTACAACCTCAATATTCTTGTCACAAATACTTCTTGAAACACTTATTTTACCAAAATAAATGTTATCTGTCTGTTAGTTTGTGAAATTAATTAATAAGTTATTTCTGTATTATACAAGACATTTTATGTATAATCAAGCGTTTTTATGCATAATTATTAACTAATTCTATTTTTTTTCTTTTTATACTTGCATTTCCTATAAAATGATTGTATAATCATTCATGTAATTAAATAGATTATACAGAGTGATAATTTTCAGGAGGATATAAAATTGAAGAAAAAAGTAATTCTTGCCTATTCCGGTGGATTAGATACCACAACGATTATACCATGGCTTAAAAACACCTATGACTACGACGTTATCGCCGTGTGTGTAGATGTCGGACAGGGAACCGAACTGGAAGGCCTTGAAGAACGAGCCCTTGCTTCCGGAGCCAGCAAGTTATATATAGAAGATGTTACCGATGAGTTTGTGGAAGATTTTGTCTGGCCTGCCCTTAAAGCTGACGCTATTTATGAGAAAAAATATTTGTTAGGGACTTCCCTGGCTCGTCCCTTAATTGCCAAGGTTCTGGTAAAATATGCAGAACTGGAAGGCGCTGAAGCCATTTGTCATGGCGCTACCGGTAAAGGAAATGACCAGGTTCGTTTTGAACTGACGATTGGCGCTTTGGCACCACAATTAAAAATCATTGCCCCCTGGCGAATTTGGGATATTAAATCCCGAGAAGATGCCATGGACTATTGTGTCATGCATGATATCAAGGTGCCGATGTCGATCAGCAATAGCTACAGCCGTGATAAAAACATCTTACATATGAGTCATGAAGGTCTGGAATTGGAAGATCCTTCTTTGGAACCACAATATAAAAAACTACTGCAAATGACAACCCCTCTTGAAGAAGCCCCAGATGAAGCTGAAATTGTCAGTCTTGACTTTGAAGAAGGTATTCCGGTCCGATTAAACGGCGTTGAACTTTCCGGCCGCGAGCTGCTGGAACAACTCAATATCATCGGCGGACGTCACAGCATTGGGGTAGTAGATTTAATTGAAAACCGGGTGGTTGGCATGAAATCCCGAGGGATTTATGAAACTCCCGGCGGTTCAATCCTCTACAATGCTCATGAAGAATTGGAGCATATGTGTCTGGATCGTCAAACCTTTGGCTTTAAACAGCAGGCTGCGGTTAAGTTTGCCGAATTAGCTTATAATGGCGAATGGTATACACCGCTTCGTGAAGCTTTGACTGCTTTTGTGGATGAAACCCAAAAAACAGTTACCGGAAATGTCCGTTTAAAACTTTATAAAGGCAATATTATCCTGATCGGTGTGACCTCACCTTATTCACTTTACAATGCCGAAATTGCCAGCTTTACTACCGGCGATTTATACGATCATAAAGATGCTGAAGGCTTTATTCATTTGTTTGGCTTACCACTTAAGGTTCGTGCTTTAATGCGACTCAGCCGAGAAGAAAAAGGGGAATAAAAGATCATGAAAAAAATGTGGGGAGGTCGGTTTTCTAAAAAAACCGACCTTTTAACTGATGATTTTAACTCGTCCATTTCCTTTGATCAGCGCTTATATAAGCAGGATATCACCGGAAGTATTGCCCATGCCCGGATGCTGGGAAAACAGAATATCATTGATCCCGAAGAGTCTGAACTGATTATTAAAACGCTGGAAGAAATTTTGCTGGACATTGAAGCCGGGCAAATTAAGTTCTCTGTTGCCATGGAAGATATTCATATGAATGTCGAAGCGATTCTTACCGAACGAATCGGCGATGTCGGAAAAAAACTCCATACCGGCCGCAGCCGAAATGACCAGGTGGCCACCGATATGCGCCTCTATGTTAAAGAGATTGCGGAGGACAGCAAATCACTGATCCAAAATCTTATCATTACCCTGCTGGATCTGGCCGAAGATCACACCAATACGATTATGCCAGGCTATACTCACCTGCAGCGAGCTCAACCGATTACCTTCAGCCATCACTTGATGGCCTATGTAGAAATGTTTAAACGGGATATGATCCGAATGACCCAGGTTAAAGCCATGACCGACACCCTGCCGCTGGGATCCGGGGCGCTGGCCACCACCACCTATCCGCTGGATCGGGAATCGGTTGCTCATGAGCTGAATTTTGCTGCTGTATCACAAAATAGCCTGGATGGCGTTTCCGACCGAGATTTCTGTCTTGATTTCCTGGAAGCATCGTCTGTGTTAATGATGCACCTCAGCCGCTTTTCTGAAGAGATTATTCTCTGGTGTAGCAGCGAGTTTAATTTTATCACCCTGGATGACGCCTTCAGTACCGGCAGCAGTATCATGCCCCAGAAAAAAAACCCGGATATTGCTGAACTGGTTCGTGGTAAAACCGGACTGGTTTATGGGAACTTAATGGGTCTGTTAATTAGCATGAAGGGGATTCCGCTAGCATACAATAAGGATATGCAGGAAGATAAGGAGCCGGTATTCGATAGCTACGATACCATTAAAATCTGCCTGATCACCTTTGCTAAAATGATCAAAACCTTAACCGTCAATAAAGCAGTCATGAAAAAAGCTGCGGCGGGCGGATTTTCCAATGCCACCGATGCTGCCGATTGGTTGGTAAAACATGGCGTTGCCTTCCGTGATGCCCATGAAATCATCGGTAAGCTCGTGTTTTTTGCGCTAGCTGAAAAGAAAAGTCTGGATGAGCTGACATTGGAAGAATATAAACGTGTTTCCCCTGTTTTTGATGCGACTATTTTTGAAGCCATTGACTTAAATGTCTGTGTAAATCAGCGCAATATTATCGGCGGGCCTGCTGAAGAACAGGTCAGAAAAGCCATTGCCATTAATCGTCAGTGGTTGGCACAGAATTAATCATCTGAAATAAACACTGATCCTTTAATCTTATGGCAACAATAAAAGAGAAACCGACACATGATTGGTTTCTCTTTTTTTATAAACGCAACTCTCGTTTTTCTGAAACGATTTAATAAAAGCACTCCCCAGCAAGTTTTTCCTGCCACATTTTTTTAAGGATTTCAAGATCTTCTTTAAATGATTTTTTGGTTTGATCCGCCCCCATTTCTAATTCTTCCAATATTTCAATGACAAAATCGCCGCTATTTTCCGGAGTGCTTTTATTAAATCGTTTCAGAAAAACGAGAGTTGCGTT
>JAKLQL010000560.1 GCA_022013395.1 Acetobacterium sp. | reverse complement strand
TGAAAAAATAAAATCAATGAATGCCGGTATGGGCATTCCCACCACCATCTATGCCTTAAAGGCCTATGATATTCCTGAACTGGCTAAACGGATTCTTAAAGAAGCAAACCCTACTTACCCAGTTCCTCGGATCATGCATTATCAGGAATGCTGCGATCTTCTGCAACAGCTTTGTCCTGAAACATCTTTCAACGACTAATGAAGGTCCAGATCTATCCACCGCCTTTTGCCAACCTGAATGCGCTGGATGAAGATGGCATGCTGATACTGGAACCAGGGGCACGACTTTCTACCGTTTACCGACGGCTGAAAATCCCATTGGTGTTACAGCCACTGGTAATCTGCCACGTGAATTATCAGCGTGTAAAATTGAATACCCAGCTAAAAGACGGAGATATCATTAGTTTTATGCTCCCGCTGGCTGGAGGATGAGAGGTAAATTTTTTGAAAGGCTATTGCGGAAAAATATTGATGGTGAATCTTTCGGATTCTACCTTTGAAGAAATTGAAATACCCGATACTATTTATGAACATTTTCTATCCGGCGTCGGTTTAGGTGCCTATATTTTATACAAATACATCCCCAAAGGTGCCGACCCATTAGGGCCGGATAATATCCTTGGTTTTGTCAGCGGTCTACTTACTGGTACCGGCAGCTTTATGACCGGCCGGTGGATGGCTGTCTGCAAGTCCCCCCTCACTGGTGGCTTTGGCGATGCCAATTGCGGCGGTACCTTTTCCCCGGCCATCAAGCAATGCGGTTATGACGGTATCTTTTTCACTGGCCAGGCGCAACAACCAATGATGCTCTTTATCGATAATAAGGGACCGCAACTTCTGGATGCCGCTACGCTTTGGGGGCTGGACACAGTCGCAACCGAAGCCGCCATCAATCAGATGATTACAACTAAAAAAAAGCTTGCCATTGCCACCATTGGTCCGGCTGGCGAGCATCAATCGCTGATTGCCGGGATTTCTAACGATGGCGGCCGAATGGCGGCCCGATCTGGCGTGGGGACGGTGATGGGTTCTAAAAAACTCAAAGCCGTTGTTCTGGCCGGTTCAAAAATGATTCGCCCCGAAAATCCCGAAGCCATCAAAACCATCAGTCAGGACTATGCCAAAAAAGTCAAAACTTCCAACCTGCCGCCCATGGCCACCGGGGCGATCCTGCCCTTAATGGGTAAATCGATGGTTGCCACTGATAAGGCCATTCCCATTGACGGGATGATGTCGACGGCGATTATAAAAAAATGGGGCACTGGTTTTACCAATACCATGGGCATGACCATGGGTGATACCCCGGTCAAGAATTGGAAGGGTTCAGTGGCTGATTTTCCTTATCGCAAGTATCGACACATGAACCCCGATCTCATCCAAAAACACGAAACTCAAAAATATCACTGTTATTCCTGCGTGATAGGCTGCGGCGGCTTGTGCGATATCAAGGATGTCACCAACGGCCGTTTTCCCCATACGCACAAACCGGAGTACGAAACCGTGGCTGCCTTTGGTTCCCTGCTTCTTAATAAAGACCGGGATTCGATCTTTATGATCAATGAACTCCTTAACCGCGGCGGGATGGACAGCATTTCAGCCGGAAATACCATCGCTTTTGCCATGGAATGTTACGAAAAAGGCTGGTTGAGTCAAGAAGTCACCGGTGGGTTGGATCTCACCTGGGGCAATGCCGAAGCCATTGTTGCCCTGGTTGAACTGATGATTGCCGGAACAGGCTTTGGGGCGATTTTACAAAACGGCGTTAAAAAAGCCAGCGAAATTTTAGGCATTGAATCAGCTACACTGGCCATTCATGCCGGTGGTCAGGAACCCGGTATGCACGATCCGCGACTGGATCCGATCCTTGGTATCCATTATTCTTGTGACCCCACCCCGGGTCGGCACACTATTGGTGCCGGTAGTTACTATGCTTACATGCGCATTTGGGAAGATGTGACCTGGGCACCCAAGGTAAAGCTGGGTGAAGATAAAAGCGAAGAATATGAGGCCACCAATCAGGTTGGTCTAAAATCCATGGTGAATGCCTGTATCAAACAGATTTTAGACGGTTCCGGCGGTTGCTTTTTTGCGATGGTCAGTGGGCTCAATCATTTTAAAATCTTTGACTATCTCAACGCTGCTACCGGCTGGCAGAAAACTCCCAATGAATACATGACCATTGGTCTGCGGATGCAAACCATACGTCAGGCTTTTAACGTCCGAGAAGGGATCAATCCCCGGGATTTTAAAATGAACGATCGTCTCAGCGGCCATCCACCCCTAAAAGAAGGTCCACTCAAAGGAAAAAGCTTTGATATGGATGAGATGATGGGTGTCCATTATCAATTTATGGGTTGGAATAAAAAAACCGGTATTCCCACCAAAATAGCTCTTGATGACTTGGGTTTCTGTGATTTGGAAATGGAGGACGTGACCCATGACTAACTCAAAAAAACCAGTTATTGATTATGCCAAATGCATGGTTTGTGGCATCTGCTCCGGCGATTGCCCACTAAGTTGTATCGTCCTGCGAAAAACCGATATTGACAGCTACCATAAGGCCTACCCGGTGCTGGATGACTACTACCTCTGTAACGGCTGTACCCGCTGTGAAAAAGCCTGTCCGATGGAAGCAATACGGATGATGTGAGCAATCATTACTTTATTACTCATTCGTATAGTTCATCTTCCCATATAGTTCATTAGCACGCTTTTCAATCCATCACTTTGTTGAAAAGAGCAATCATGATCTATGTGGGGTTTATTTTTATGGTTAACCCTCAAACTGCCTGAGCCCGCCCTTGTCCAATATTTAAATTTTCGTTATGCTTTCCATTGGAACGGATATGTGATTCGACTAGATCAACCAGACCCATTACAATATTTTTATCTAAGAGATGGGGTATTTCTCGCTTGATTATTTCCAACGCTTCATTGTAATTAACCATCTCACGATAATTTCTTTTACTGGTTATCGCATCAAAAACATCGGCGACTCCAACAATTCGGCTAAGGAAATGTATTTCATTGCCAACTAAGCGATTAGGATAGCCACTGCCATCCAACTTTTCGTGATGACTTTGAACAATCAGCAGACTTTCTTGGGGGAGCCAGCGTACATCTTCAAGCAGTTCAAAGCCCATTGACGCATGCTTTTTAACCACATCAAATTCAGTGGCACTCAGTTTACACGGTTTATGCAGAATTTTACTGGGAACAAATAATTTTCCAATATCATGTAATATTCCACCCAAACCAATAAAATATATTTCTTCCTCATCAATATCTAATTCCTTGGCAAGACAAATTGAAAGTAGTGCTGTCCGGATAGAGTGTCCTGGTAAACAGTTGCTGACACAACTTGCATTTCGATATTTTTCCAAATCAAGAAATGAAGCATTCATCAGGCCGTTAATCATGAACCGAGTATACTTTTGAAATTGAAGTGAAAAGATTTCATTGGCGTCTTCATGTTCATCATTGAACAGTTGATAAACTTCATTTAATTTTACTGAAAAATTATAAATATCCCGATACGCTTTTGCTTCTGTCATGTTCCTCACCCCCCTTTTGAATAGTTTTTAATTATACAGTATGATGAACAAATACTGCTTTATGGATCCTAAAGATTGATATAATCCACCGACATCTTTACTACCGGCGTTTTTTTCTCTTTCATAGCTTTTTTGTTGATATACATTCTTTCATCAGCGATATCAATCATCTCTCTTAGCGTCGCTCCTTCAAAAGAATAACCAACTGCATATTGTATCTGTGGATGATTATTTTGAATATTGTGATTCTCTACCTTTAATTCAACTTTATTTAATAATCTCAAAATTCTTTCTTCATTGTATCCATGAACAATCAAAATGAATTCGTCACCACCGTATCGTCCGGCAAAAATACGGTCATTACTAATATTTTCCAGAATACCAGCGAATCCTTTTATCAAGCAATCCCCTTCGTGGTGTCCATATTCATCATTGACCTTCTTTAAATTATTGAGATCAAATATCACTACACAATATGGTACCTTTCTGGGATTGATCGGCATCCATATTTTTTCCTCACAACTTCTGCGACTTGGCAAACCCGTTATTTTATCAATATAAGCTGCTAGTTCCAGTTCTCTATTCTTCTGAATCAGTTTGATTTCTTTCATATTTTGGGGTAGCGAAACAATAACCAATGCACCGAAAAAGGCGACCAGTAAACATAGCGATATGTTTAATTGATTTATTATCTCGGCACGATACTGGGTAACCACCCTGGCCATGTCGTTCGTAGCATTTAAATACACTTCACTGTCTTGGATAAGTTCTTTTG
>JAKLQL010000559.1 GCA_022013395.1 Acetobacterium sp. | reverse complement strand
TTGTCAAAAATACCACGGAAATCGCCAGTATTAATCTGAGAAACCGCAATTTTATAGGCACCCATGGTAAAGAGCTTCTTATCCGTTGAGATGATTTCCGAGGGGGGCATTTCCTTTAGATTACTGCCGGCAACCAGCATTTTTTCGCCATAACTTTTAACATCAATTTCGAGGATTTTCCCCAATTCCCGGGCAATGGTACGATCATCCCGGGTACAGGTGGGGGAATTAAATAATAGCGTATCCGAGATGATGGCACTGAGCATCAGACCCGCCATGGATTTAGGAATCGCGATCTGATGTTCATGGTACATTTTAGCAACAATGGTACAGGTACAGCCGACCGGTTCAATTCGCAGGTATAAAGGTGTAGCTGTTTGAATTTCGGCCACCCGGTGATGGTCGATAACTTCGATGATTTCTGCTTCTTCGACGCCGATGATGGATTGATTGCGTTCATTGTGATCCACCAGAATGACTTTTTTTCGATTGAAGTCGATCAGGTTACTACGAGAAATGGTTGAAAGGACCTTTCCATTGACGTCAACAACCGGGAATCGCTCATGATCGGAGGTCAGCATATTTTTTTTGACATCATCGATGGTTTCATAGGTCATGAAGTATTCAAGTTGATTTTTCTGGTAGTAGTTTTTTATGGGAATCCCTTGACACAGCAGTCGGATGACTTCAAAGGGACCAAAGGCGACGATCAGGACAGCACCTTGATAATCGTCGGGGATGTGAAAGACGATATCCGGCGAAGCATTGGCAACAATA
Organism: Acetobacterium sp.; assembly: GCA_022013395.1. Taxonomy (GTDB): domain Bacteria; phylum Bacillota; class Clostridia; order Eubacteriales; family Eubacteriaceae; genus Acetobacterium. The sequence continues at coordinate 1,397 of JAKLQL010000559.1, read as the reverse complement.
ATAATCCCGGCGCCAGTGGCAAAAGCACGGTTTAAATATGTTTCCTGCTGCACGGTAACAAGAATATCGTTGACGTTCAACTGCTGTTCGTCTTCAATTTCAGTGATGGTATAAACATCTCCCAATACGAATTCCGATTGCATCAATCCATAGACCTGCGCTTCCAGTAAGTCGATGATATTATCCAGCGGCGTTTCGCTTTTTCGGAGCAGGGATTTTGAAAAAGGATCGGTATAAGCCGGGATAATATCCGACAGGGAAACCATGCCAATCAATTTTTCCTCTTCGCTGATAACAGGCAGGGAACGACCGGGATGATCAATGATCTGTCCCATGGTTTTTGATACCGAGTCTTTTTCATAAGCCATCGAAAAATCGGTGAGAACCAGATCTGAAACCTGGGGTTTAACATCCTTGATCAATTCCGGAAGATCGACCTGGAAGGTGTCCAGGACAAACTGGGTTTCTTTATTAATCGGTCCTAAGCGGGCCGGAAAGACCTGGGTGTGACCGAGTGATTGTTTCAAATGGGCATAGGCGATGGCGGAACAAAGGGAGTCCGTATCTGGATTTCGGTGTCCGAAGACATAGGTTTTCTGGGTCATAAAAGGACCTCCTTTTTATTTAAGTGAGTGAATAAGTATTAAAAAAACGCAGTACATCACCATAGACAAGCTCTCGTTTATCTTCGTTGAGAATTTCATGCCGCATCAGGGGATAGAGAATGAGATCGACATTCTGAACTCTGACCTTTTTTAGCTGCTGGGTAATATGCGTTACTTCTTTTCCCATATTACCGACAGGATCGTCTCGTCCGGCTAAAAAAAGGAGATGGAAATCTGCCGGGATTTTTTTGAGATTGTTAGTATCAGTCGTGTAATTAAGCCCGTAAAATAAATCCCGATAAAATCCGGCGCTGCAAGTAAAACCACAAAGAGGGTCGTCGATATAGGCATCAACATTGGTTTTGCTCAATGATAGCCAGTCATACTCGGTTCGATTCGGTTTGAATTTTTTATTATAGCTGCCAAAGGAAAGCTGAGACAACAACTTGGATGGCGTTTTCTCACCGTTTTTAGCAATTTCCCAGCGGGCAATGAGACTGGCTGTTTTTCGCATCAAGCTGCTGATGCCAACGGTGGTGCCAATGATTACAGCACCCTGATATAGTTCGGGATAATCAATGACAGCATGTTGGGTTACCACCGAACCCATGCTGTGACCAATGATAAACAGGGGCAGTTCGGGGTAGATGCTTTTAAGCATCGCCGAGATTTCTTTCACATCCGTAACGACCCGATTCCAGCCATTGCCGCTGGCAAAAAAGCCCAGGTGTCCCGAATCCTTGCCGGTTTGACCATGACCCCGTTGATCAAGAATTACAGCTAGAAAGTGAT
>JAKLQL010000558.1 GCA_022013395.1 Acetobacterium sp. | reverse complement strand
GAAAGAATTTCTTTTTCAGAAAGAATTTCCAGTAAATTATGGATTTCTTCGATCTGAGAATAAGGTGGGTCGATAAATATGATATCACACCTTACTTTATTTTGTTCCAGCATTTCCACACCGCTTAAAGCAGATTGGTTAAATACCTTCGCATGATCTTCATACCCAAGTAAGGTAATGTTTTTTCTAGTTATTTGGATACTTTCTCTGGAAACATCAAAAAAATAGGCCTGATCGACTCCCCGACTCAGGGCTTCCAGTCCCATCGCTCCGGTTCCCGAGAACAGATCAACAAACACTTTTGCCTGCCGTATGTCATTTTGAAGGCTATTGAAAATTGCCCCCTTTATTTTATCTGTTGTCGGCCTGACCTTATTTCCTGTGATGTCGACTAATTTTTTACCACGTTTTTCACCGGCAATAATCCGCATTTTGCCTCCTTAATTAAATGAAACTTCCTCTATGTCCAGATAAAATGATTTCAGCACTTCATTTCGAAATGTCATCATTTTTTCATCTTTTGATGCAAACACAATTTCGGCAATTTTTTTGGTGCGACTGATTAACGCCAGTTCTTCCATCGGATTAAGTAACCCCAAGCGAGGTAACCCATGTTGTTTAAATCCGAAATAATCACCAGGTCCCCGGAGACGAAAATCTTCATCGGCAATTTTTCTGCCACTTGTATTGTTAACAATGACCTTCATCCGAGAGATGGTCTCCTCGCTTTTGGAATTGGTCACCAGAAAACAAAAGGATTGATGAATTCCCCGGCCGACTCGGCCCCGCAGTTGATGCAGTTGGGATAAACCAAACCGCTCAGCGCTGAGAATCACCATCGTACTGACGTTGGGTACATCAATACCAACTTCAATAATACTGGTCGCCACCAGACAATGAATTTCGCCCTGATTGAAAGATTGGACAATCGCTTCCTTAGCTTCGTTTTTCAGCCGACCATGAAGACAAGCCACCTGATATCGGGCATCGATTTTTTGAAGCAGTTCCAAATATACTGATTCCGTGTCACGAACCTCATCCAGTTCTTCGGATGCCTCAATGAAAGGACAGATGACAAAAGTCTGTCGGCCTTTGTCCATCTCATCTTGCAAGAATTTCAAAATTTTATGAAATGAAGCTTCGTTATAACAATAGGTTTTTATCGGTTTGCGGCCTTTGGGCAGCTCATCGATATAAGAAACTGACAGATCTCCATATAGAATCAATGCCAGGGTTCGGGGAATCGGCGTGGCACTCATTACCATGTTATGAGGTTGATTCCCTTTTAGCGATAGCCGACTTCGTTGTTTGACTCCAAACCGATGCTGTTCATCGGTGATCACCAGTCCCAGATTGTAATAATCCACGGCGTCCTGAATCAGGGCATGAGTACCAATGATTACCGCCACTTCTCCCTTGGAAACCCGCGCTATAATTTCTCGCTTTTCTTTTGCTTTTAAACTTCCGGTAATCACTTCCACGGAAATACCAGTGTGCTTTAACAGGTCTTTAAAACTGCGACCATGCTGCTGGGCTAAAATCTCAGTTGGTGCCATATAAGCGGTTTGATAGCCATTCTGAGCCATTAAACAGGCCACTATGATGGCAATTACCGTTTTGCCTGAGCCCACATCTCCCTGTACCAGCCGATTCATTACCTGACCGCTTTTTAAATCTGCCATCATATCATTAACCACTGACCGTTGACTGGTTGTCAAATCATAGGGCAGGCTGCTGATAAAGGGTTCTAAACCCGAAAATAAATTAACTTCAATGTCCGAGTATCGTTTATCTAAAGAATTGGACACTATCCCCATGTTAATTTTCAGCGCCTCATTAAATTTAAGTCGCTCGATTCCCTGCAAGATATCTTCAGCTTTTTGAGGAAAATGAATGACCTTTAAAGCACTTTTTAAATCCAATAATTTTTCAGCTAATCTTATTTCCTCCGGCATTGGATCCGGTAGATCTAAATCGTCAGTGAATATTTGACTGAGCATTTTGGGCAAAACATTCTTGGGCAATCCCTGAATGTTTTTATATAACGGTGTTAATTCGAAAAAATTACCGGGATTATTGGCACGAACAAACTGCGGATTGGTAATTTTTGTCCCACCATAGGCCTTTTTTATCTTACCATAAAAATAATAATCCTCATTTTCGATAAAACTACTTTTCAAATAGGGCTGATTAAAAAAAACGGCTGAAACCTTTTTTTCTTCCCAAAGCAGCGGCACGGTTAAAATAGAAAGATTCCCGCGAATCCGTTGAACCCTCCCACTGTCTAAAACAGTGGCTTTGATGGAGATTTCCTGATCTTCAGAAAATTCACCGGGAGTTCCCAGTACATTACGGTCAAGGTATTTTCTTGGGTAGCAAGACAAAATATTTCCGATCGTTTTTATACCAGCGCTTTCCAAAATCTCTTTTCGCTTTGGCCCGACTCCTTTTATTTGTCCCAGTGAATCTTCCCATTTCATGGTTTTAGCCTCATGTTTCTGTTTTAATAAATCCTGTTATTCGACTGATACAATATAATAGTATAATGGTTGGCCGCCATAATGCATCTCAACGTCGCAATCCTCAAAGCTTTCGGCAATTTCCTCAACTAGCATATTGGCATCTTCTTCTGAGACATCTTTTCCATAATAAATCGAGATCAGCTCACTATCTTCAGTCACCATGTCATTTAACAGGTCTTCGGTCACTTGTTTAATATTTTTTCCGGTAAACTTTATTTCACCACCGGTAATACCAATAATATTCGATTTTTTGATTTTTAAGCCATTTATTTTAGTGTCTCTGACCGCGTAAGTCACTTCTCCGGTAGCAACCTGATTAATCGCTTCCGACATAGCCGATTCGTTCTCTTCTGGCTTGACTTCTGGCGAAAATGCCAGCATCGCGGCTATACACTGAGGAATATTTTTAGATGCGATAACATGAACATGTTTGTCCGAGATCTCACTGGCTTGCTTGGCAGCCATAATGATGTTGCTGTTATTGTGGAAAATAAAAATGGTTTCGGCATTTAACTTATCCACTTCATTTAAGAAATCCTGGGTACTGGGATTCATGGTCTGTCCACCAGAAATAACCCGGGTTACGCCTAAATCTTTAAACAGCTTTGTTAATCCTTCTCCCGGAGAAACGGCGATAAATCCATAAGGCACTACTGCGTCCTCCGACTTTGTCCCCTTGGTCGAAAACTGTTCGCGCATATTATCAATTTTTATCCGGATCAAGCTGCCTAGACTTCCGGCCCGCTCTAACGCCAAACCGGGATTGTCAGTGTGTAAATGGACCTTGATGATTTCATCGTCTTTAACCACAACAACGCTATCCCCAAGGGTGTTTAAGTACTCTCGCAGTTGATTGTCATCTACTTCGGCGGCTTCTTTGATGATAAACTCGGTACAATATCCAAAGGTGATATCTTCGGGTTTCATATGAGAATCGTCGACGAATTTATCCAGATCACTTTTTTTAATCTCTATTTCTACGCCCAATTCTTCATTCAGCAGCGCTTTCAGGGCACCTTCCACAATACAAATAAGGCCTTGTCCACCGGCATCAACCACTCCCGCTTCTTTTAGGACCGGAAGCATTTCCGGAGTTTTTTTCAAGGTGATTTTGCCGTGATTGATCACATCTTTAATAAAGTTTTCCAGATTATCATATGTGCCATAATTCGCCATGGCAAACTCACCCATTTCCCTGGCAACGGTTAGAATGGTTCCTTCGGTTGGTTTCATTACCGCCTTATAGGCCACATCTGAGGCGAGTTTTAAAGCACCGGCCAAAGAAGGAATATCCAGGTCTTCCTGAGCTTTACAGCCTTCGGCAAACCCTCTTAATAGCTGGGAAAGAATGACTCCTGAATTTCCCCGGGCTCCGATTAAAGCGCCTGAAGAAGCCGATTTGGCAACACTATATACGTTTAGTTTTTCGATTTTATCAAATTCCGAAACCGAGTGACTGAAGGTCAGTGACATGTTTGTTCCCGTATCACCATCCGGCACCTGAAAAACATTGAGCTCATCCACAATTCGTTTGTTAATTTCTAAATTTTTCGCCCCATAACGAAACATTTTTACCAGCATTTCACCGTCAATTGTCTGGGTCTTCATTCTGTCCTCCATTTATACACGCACGCTTACAACATTCACGCTTATTCGTTTCACTTTTAATGATGTTTCTTTTTCTACCCGATATTTTACATTGGAAATGATATTTTCAGCAACAACTGAAATTTTAATGGCATATTCCACGATGACATATAAGTCAATCACTAAGCGGTCATCTTCAATGGTTACACCGACGCCCTTGTTTGCCTGCTCTCCCGAAAGAATTTCGATTAATCCATCTTTCCCACGTTTATGAGCCATGCCTACCAAGCCATAACACTCCATGGCGGCGTTTCCGGCAATATCCGCAATTGCTTTTCGGGTAATATCAATATATCCTAAATCACTATTTACTTTCATCAAATTGCTCCTTTATTTTTTCTTTCTCTATTTTACATAATAATTCCACTTAAGTCAAAATTTCTATTGCAATATTTTTATTTTTCATGATATAATACACCTTGTTTTATAAAAGGTAAGCGTAAGGGAGGTTATGTCATGGCTAAAGAATGTTTTGTATGTAAAAAAACCGTTGTAAGTGGCAACCAGGTTAGTCATTCAAATAAACACAATAAACGAGTTTGGAAACCCAATTTGCAAAGAGTTAAAGTTGTAATTGAAGGCACACCACAACGAATTAGTGTTTGTACACGTTGTTTGAGATCCGGTAAAGTCGAAAGAGCTTAGTCTCTATATCTTCGGAAAGATAGTAGAAGAGTCTTTTTATAAGGCTCTTTTTTCTTTTTGAATCACTTGTACCGCGCCGATTCTGTCGAGATAAGAATCAGACTATTTGATCCGAAAATTCGCTATTACATCTTCAATTTATT
>JAKLQL010000557.1 GCA_022013395.1 Acetobacterium sp. | reverse complement strand
TTTTTTGGTAAGGTTAAAATAATCTTCGAAATACATAATGGTATCAAAGGCACCATTAATTTGACAATCTTCTTTTAAAATAACTTCTTTAATGCAAAGGCCTTTAAAAGCCACTTCCTGAAAGATATCGAAGTTAATCTTAATTTGTGTGGTAAAGTCGAGAAAATCATCGGTTTTGACAATGCATGAGCTTTCACCCAAAACGAGTTGATAACGGGAATCAAGATCGGTAAATTCCAGTTCCAAAACAAGATCTTCTTTGTAATTAAAGGGTTTGTAACGACCAGCAAAAGTAGTCAACTGATCCAGTACTTTTTTGGGAGAGGGTTTGTACTTAAACGGGACCGCAGGCTGATTGTTTTTTTGATCAGACATGTGATACACCTTCCTTTCTGTTAGTTCATATTAATCAGGACAGCATGACTTATATTGTGTTTTAGTGAAAATGAAGTTATTAATGTCAGAATATCAGGTTTATGATCAAAATTCCACAAAAACACGAAAAATACGCCTGGCGTATAAAATCAAATAAAATGTGTACGCCTCTGAACAACCTTGACAATCCCCCCCTTTTCCATGGTAAAATAAGCAATTATGATGAAAAATAAGTATCCCGACTAACCAACAAAAATAGAGAATTATCTTATCGAACTGGAGGATATCGCAATGGAAAGAAAATATGCATTTTCCTGGGATTTACTGGGAGATATTACCGAGGGACGTCCACATCTGGGCAATGCAACTCGGATTGAGGTGTATCGTTTGATGCAATTTACATTTAGAGATATCATTGAGCAACATGTCGGCTGGGAAAAAACTGATGAAATATTCTATCAAGCGGGAAAATTGGCTGGCCAGGAATTCTATCAGAATATGATCGATAAAACAGACGATTTTAATAATTTTATCAATCAGCTCCAAACGGTATTAAAAGAACTGGGTATGGGTATATTTAGAGTTGAAGAAGCAGACATGGAAAAAGGTGAGCTCACACTAACTGTCGCTGAAGATCTTGACTGTTCCGGTCTACCTGAAACGGGATATGAGATTTGTACCTATGATGAAGGTTTTATTGCGGCACTGTTGGAGGGCTTCTCGGGTATACCATTTGTTGTCAAAGAAACGGACTGCTGGTGTACCGGGGACCGAACCTGTCGTTTCAGCGCAAAAGCGACTAACGAAGGGAACTAAAATAAAAAATGATCAGTAAAGACGCCAGATCCCTATTAAATTATCTCAAAGCCCTATTAAATGATGTCAGAATAAAACCGGATATTCCCACTGATATGGTCAATGATGAAGACTTTTTAAGTTTGGATAAAACCATAAAATCGGTGCGAGAAGCTTCTTTAGAACTGGGCAAGGGTAATCTTTCCTACGCGATTGAAGGCAAGGGTTATGTCCTAGGATCCCTTAAAGCGTTACAAGCATCCCTTAAAAATCTAACCTGGAAAACGAAAGCCATTGCCGCTGGCGATTTTTCCCAGAGTGTTGATTTTCTTGGGGATTTTTCGGATTCCTTTAACAGTATGACAAAGCAGTTGGCGGTTTCCATTCAAGAAATCAAGGAAGCCCAGGAACATTTTGAAATGGTCTTTAATACCATTCCCGATGCGACCATCATCACCAATTTTGAAGACGGGACACTGGTTGCTTACAACCAGGCGTTTATTGAGACAACAAAATTTTCCGTATTAGAATTAAACCGAAGTCCTGTCACGATCATTGATTTGTATTTAAATATCGACGAAAGAAACATGCTGCTGGAAAAATTGAAGAAAGATGGCTATATTGAAAATGCTGAAATCTCATTTCGCGGCCGAAGTGGCGAAATTCTGACCGGGCTGATCTCGTCACGACTCATTTTTATAAAAGGGGTTCCGCATATCTTAAGTGTGATCCGGGATATAACTCAGTTGAAAGCAATTGAAAAAAAACTTCAGGAAAGTGAGGAGCTGCATCGCCTGTTGGCCGATAATGCCGCCGATGTGATCTGGACCATGAATCTGGACGGTAAGTTTTCCTATATCAGCCCATCCGTTAAAAAGCTACGGGGTTTTTCTGTGGAAGAAGTTATGGCCCAATCACAAGAAGACGTGTTGTGTCCCGGTTCATTAATTTATCTTCAACAAGGCCTGGAACGGGCCATCCAAGCAGTCCAGAATAATCAACCCTTTCAGGTATTCCGTGGCGAGTTGGAACAACCGTGTAAGGATGGAAGTACGGTTTGGACCGAGGCAACGGTTTCCGGTATATATAGTGAAGATGGACGATTTGTTGGGATGTTAGGGGTAACCCGGGATATTTCTGAACGGAAAATTATGGAAGAAGAAATCCTGAGACTTTCCATAACCGATAAATTGACCCAAAGCTATAATCGATTAAAGCTGGACGAAACCCTGGAACAGCAATTTGAGCGCTCAAAAACTGAGGCCATTCCTTTTTCGATTATCATTCTGGACATTGATCATTTCAAATTAGTCAATGATACCTATGGTCACCAGGTCGGGGATCGGGTTCTGATTGAACTGGTCGCTGTTCTCACCAAAAACGTACGATCCGATGATATTGTCGGCCGCTGGGGCGGCGAAGAATTTCTGATCATCCTGCCTGAAACAAACTTAAGTGATGGCTTGCATGTGGCAGAAAAGTTGCGCGGTGTGGTGGAGACCTATCGATTTACCACTGCCGGTCAGGTGACAATCAGCTTAGGTGTTTCAGCTTACTGGGATGATTTAACGCCTGAAAGCATCGTTTCCCGGGCTGATACCGCTCTTTACCAGGCCAAGGAAAATGGTCGCAATCGGGTTGAATTTCTGGAATGATCAAACAAAAAAATACAATTCAAAAAATCCATACGTCGCCATAATTAAGTTGATGTTATGGTTTTTTTATGATGATCATTATTTTTTATTGCATAAGGTGCGATTGCGGTGTAAAATCTGATTTGAGAGAAATAATTAAATGCAATTAAAGACGGAGAATCGAAATGAACCTCATTGAAAATCTGAAGATAAATGAAAATGATGTAATAACACTCACCGGTGGTGGCGGGAAGACTTCTTTGATGATGCGTTTGGGAAAAGAACTATCGAAAAAAAGAATGAACCATGTGCTGACTACTACCGCAAAAATCTGCATCTCGGATCTGCCGGGTGCACAGAGTATTATTTGTGAGAATATCAATGACATCATTGATGTGTTAAAAAAAGACTCCCAACAGGAGTGGATCATCGGTAAGGAAAAAGTAACTGACCAGAAAATCTCGGGCTTCGCAGAGGAAGAATTAGTCATTTTAAAAAATGCGATCAAGCCTTTAATTATCATTAATGAAGGGGATGGATCAAAACGAAAACCCTATAAGTTTTATGGTGACTATGAACCCATGATCCCGCAGATCACAACCAAGCTTATTCACGTAATCGGTGCCGAGGTACTGTATAAAAAAATAGATAATAAAACATTTCATCGTTCTGAATTATATGGTGATACTCAAGCAATTTTTGATGAAGACGTTTTATTTCAGGCCCTCAAAGATTTTATCAAAAACAAATTAGACGCTAAATTGGCAGGCGATACCCAGCGGATTCTTTTTATTAATAAAGCCGATGGCGAAAATTTAGAAAATGCCCGAATCATGTCCAAAATCGGTGCCCCACTTTTTGACCGTTGCCTAATGGGATCGTTACAAGAGGACTGGATCGAAACGGTGAAGTAAATCAAGACTGATCGTGAATTCTATGATATGAATGTAGTCACTTTCAAAATATAACTGGGTAATTGCGAAAGGGCATGGTTTTTAATTTCACAAATGCCGATAAAAAACATAAAAAGGAGATTTTATGAATAGAAAAATTCTATTGTTTGTCCTGTCAGCCGTGTGTTCGTTGGTACTGTTGGGTTGTACCAATACAACCAGTAGCAAAGCGGCCGCATCAAAAGATGAAACCCTCTTCCAGGTCGCCACCATTAATTCGCTGTTAGCCGGAAACTACGATGGGTTTATGAATTTCGGCGAATTAAAAGAACACGGTAATGTCGGGATTGGCACCTTTAATGCCCTGGACGGCGAACTGGTGATGATCGACAATAAGGTATACAAGATCAAAGCCAGTGGGGAAGTGGTTGAAGTTTCGGATACCGATACCACCCCCTTTGCCGCAGTGACCTATTTTGATGAAGACGCCACCCAAACATTAACCAACATCGCCAGTCTGGACGCCCTGGAAACAGAACTGGACAAGCTGATGGTGGACAAGGAATCGTTTTATGTTTTCAGAATTGACGGTACCTTTAATACCATTAAAGCCCGCTCTGTTCCCAATCAGGTAAAACCCTATCCGGTTCTTTCAGAGGCAGTGAAAAATCAGTCTATTTTTGACTATACCAATATCTCTGGAACCTTGGTGGGGTTGTGGTGTCCGGACTATATCGGCGGCGTGAACGTACCAGGTTATCATTTTCATTTTATTTCTGATGACCGTAGCAAAGGGGGACACTTGCTGGATGTCAGTTTCAGTCAGGCCGAGGCTTTTATGGATACTACGGATGGCTTTAATATGACCCTATCGCCAATCAATTCCGCTGGCTCCGTTGACAATGTCAACAGCGCCATCGATGCCGTCGAGAAATAGCTGGCTGCAACAAGGGTCAGATCGTTTTGATAAAAAAGAGTTCTCATTGAGTTGCAAACTCTTTTTTTCTATTTAAATTTTTCAGTGGCGTTTCCCGGAAAAACTGCTTAATTCAACCGCGATCACAGTGGTTTGGTTGACAACCCGCTGGTCAAAGGAAAAGTCATCGCGACCGGTCTGGTGTTTCATAATGCTGTTAAAGGCGCTGAGCTTTGCTTCATTCGTTTCGATAAAGATAGCCCGACCTTCACCAATAAAGCTTTCAAAATAACAGCTGTAATCACAGCCCGTTTCGCCAGTGATTAGTTCTTTCATCTGATCTAGCTCAATACAAACCTGGTTATTCTTTTTCATCAATTCAATTTTCCGGCCTTCTTTGGCACAGTGTAAAAAAATGGTAATTGCGGAACCAGATATCTGATAGCCAAAATTCATCGGCACGATATAGGGTTTATCACCATCAACCATGGCGACCCGGCAAACCTTGCATCCCTTGATCATTTCAATAAGTTCGGTTTCATCTTTCACTTCACGATTCGATCGTCGCATCTTTTTCCTCCTGAAACGGTATGACTTGTATCATTTCGTTTCCTTAAAATTATTTTTGTCTTAACCTAAACATTGGTCTTAGTCTATAGTAACGAAAATTATTTAATGCGTCAAGACTAGTATCCGGCTTGAGACGATTCACCTGCTGGATTGAATTCCCCGGTTCGGCAGTTTATAATAGTATAGTAGTT
>JAKLQL010000556.1 GCA_022013395.1 Acetobacterium sp. | reverse complement strand
GGTGAAAGAGTTTTTCAGCCTGCTTGTGCAACCAAAGTCAGAAAAGGGATGGAAGTCGATACCGATACACTGGCAATCCGCAAGTCAAGAAAAACAACCTTGGAGCTTCTGCTTTCGCGTCATGCGGTCGATTGTCATCATTGTTTGAGAATTGGAAATTCTCGATGTGATGATCTGGATCCTGCTTTTTGCGAGATGTGCTTTTTCTGTGAGTGTGTCAGGGATGGATGTTGTGAACTCCAGGCCTTAGCACGTGAGTACAAGGTCGATGTACTGCCGTATCCGCACGAGAATATCGATCAGAAAGTAGATAAAAGTACTGGCTCAATTATCCGTAATTCGAACAAATGTGTAAAATGCCGCAGATGTGTAGATGTCTGTAATGATATTCAGACAGTCCATAACTTAAGTATCATCAACAGAGGATCGAACACGAAAATTGTACCGGAAATGGATAAAAACATGAAAGACAGTCCATGTGTACAATGTGGACGTTGTGTGGATGTCTGTCCCACCGGGGCTCTTTTCGTTGAAGAACATACGGATGAAGTTCTTTTTTATACACATAATTATGGTATCAAGACGGCAGCACTGGTTTCATCAAATACGCTAAAAAAACTTGCGGAGCTGTTTCACATGGACACCCCTGTTATGGATGTCGAGCTTGTTGTTGCCGGGCTTCGCAAAATTGGGGTAGATTATGTCTATACCGATGAGGTTGTCAATCAGCTGTCGGCGAAAGATGGCGAAAAAGCATTATTAAAAGCACTTGAAACAAAAAAAGAAACAGTGATTATTACCGACAGTTATGCCGCAGAAAAATTTGTTAAACAAAATTTTGAAAAACTGGTTCCGCAGCTCATCACTTATGACTCGCCGCAACGCATTTTTTCAAAATACCTCAAACAGACCTTTGCGGGGGATCAGAAACATGATACCTCTGACTTTCGTCTAATTACAGTTACCGAGGGCGGGGAAAACGCAGCCGATGCTTATGAAAATAAAAGTGTGAACTTCGTAATTCCGGTAAGAGAATTATACAGTATTTTTCTTAGAACCGGTGTAAATCCAAAAAAAAGACAGCCATTAAAACCAGATAGCATTGCGGTATCACCAAAAGAGCTACCAGCAACGGCATTCTTTGCACCGGTAGAATTGTCAATTGAAAAAGACATTCAGCAAACGGAATTTGTGTTAAATGGAAACCGTATAAAAGCAGCAATCGCAACGAATTTGGGACAGGTAGGGGTATTGTTGGAGGAAGTGCAAAATGGGAACTCCCCCTATCGTGTGATTCGAATTAACGCATGAGTATAAATATGATAAAATGGACTAATTATCGTTTTACAGAGAGTCCAGCTTTAAATATCAGCTACAATAATGGGGCCAATACTGTTACCTATTTCATCATGGTCTTATTTAAGAATAGAAGATCGGATAGCTAAGCAAGATCACACCGAATTTTTCGGTGTTTTTTTGTGCAAAAAATTGCGGAAATGATCACTTTAACACGAACTTAACAGAATATTAACGTTGAGGAATAGTTGAAGCGTAATATAAGGCTATCAAAAGAAATTAACAAGAAGCAAGGCAAAAAGCCTTTGAGTAAGCAAATGATTCATAAGATAAGAAGGAGAAAATGATGAAAGTACAAGGAAAAAACATTGTCGTAACTGGTGGCGGAAATGGTGTTGGCAGAGAGCTGGTGTTACAGCTGTTGAATAAGGGCGCGATGGTAGTGGCAGTTGATATTAATCCAGCAGCACTGGAAGAAACGGCGAAAATTGCCGGGAAAAATCCCCGACTGTTTACTGAAGTGGTCGATATTTCGAATAAGGAAGCAGTCTTTGCCTTTGCTAAGAATGCCATCGAAAAGTACGGAATGATCGATGGGATCATTAACAATGCCGGTATCATTCAGCCCTTTATTCATCTGAATGAATTAGAAATGGATCGCATTGAACGGGTTATGAATATCAATTTCTACGGTACCCTCTATATGGTCAAAGCATTTTTGCCATATTTGCTGAAATGTCAGGAGGCACATATTGTTAATGTTTCAAGTATGGGAGGCTTCTTACCGGTGCCGGGACAAAGTGTCTATGGGGCTTCTAAAGCGGCAGTTAAACTACTGACCGAAGGTCTATCATCAGAATTAAAAGACACCAATGTCAACGTATCGGTGGTTATTCCCGGTGGGATTGCGACCGATATCAAGAAGAATTCCAATATTGCTCATCAGACATCGAGCGATAGCAGTAAAGCGAACAAAGTGTTAACCCCTGAAAAAGCGGCTGAGTTAATCATCAAAACTATGGAAAAGAAAAAGCTGCGGTCCTATATTGGGAAAGATTGCAACTTGATGAAGATATTCTATAAAATCAACTCAGGGTTGGCAATGGGGATGATTAATCGAGTGATGGCGGCCAATGCTCATTAATTGAAGTACGATTTAATAAAAATAAGGCTGTTTGAAAATCTTAAACATACGATTAACATTAGATTAGTTCCGGGTTTTTCGATACCTGGTTCAAATAAATAAATAATTTTAAGGAGAAAAAACGATGAATAATGTAAAAATGGAAGATGCCATTCGAGACAGATTGGAAAATGGGTTTGAAAATTGGAATGGCGGTTATGATGGCTGGCTGACGTGGTGCAACACCTTATATGAACCGGATGCCCATTACAATATCCCCCTTGAAGGCACTCAGAAGCGTCTGACATTGCAGGAATACAAAGACATGATGGGAAAACTGTTTGAACACTTCACGATGGAACTTGGTGCTTTTGAAAACATGATCATCAAGGATGACTGGTGTGCGATCCGCTATACCGTCAAGATCAAAAATCTTGATACGGGCAAGGAAGTAAGTCAAAATACAATGGAATTTGTTAAATTCAAGGACAATGCCGGCGACATTGGGGTTCGTGTGGTTGAGGGCTGGGCCCTTTCCGATTCACCGCTCTGCTAAAAAAAAACAAGGCGAGTAAAAGGTTTTATAAATATGAGAGCTGGTTTTACACTTTGCCTGTAAAATCGGCTCTCGTTTTAATTTTAGAGGAGTACCAAAACGATAAAAGAACTAAGATCAAACCGGACCCGTAATCATTTAGCACTTTCAAACACACTGGAGGATGGAGTTGCTAACTGATTTGTCTTAACGCTTCTAAAAAGACTGCCAATATTTATAGTAACATCGTCTATTTAATAATGGTGTTTATTTAGTTTTGATGATAAACTAAAGTGGTTAAAATAGTGAATGATTTTCAGGAGAAGCAGATGGAGCAGAACAAACGTCTTTTTAAAAAGAAACGTGCAATCATCATTTCAATAGTGGTATCCTTTTTTCTCTTGACAGTTTTTTTACTGATCATTGGGATGTTTATGAATAACCTCAAACAGCAGGAGATGTTAAAGACCACCGATAAATTTATTAATTTTAAAAGTCAGGTGGAACATTTAGTTTTCACAAATAAAACCCTGATTCAGGGTTTTGAGGCTTATATCCTAATGAATCCAGAGCTGGATGAATCAGAGGCCTATAGCTATCTTAATAATCTCTTATCTAAAAATGAAAACCAAATCAGAAACATTGGAGTTTGTCAGGATACGACCATCATCTGGAATTATCCGAAGGAAGGAAATGCCGTAGCCATTGGCGTTGACCTGTCCACGGTTGAGAGTCAGAAAGAGCTGGTGCGTAAGGTTAAGAATGAACAGGTGCCAATCTTGCAGGGGCCAGTGGAACTGATTCAGGGAGGAACGGGTTTTATTATCCGTCTGCCCATCGTTAGAAAGGACACCGGCTATTGGGGGCAGATCAGTATCGTTCTCAAAGGCGACAAAATCATTGAAGATATCAATGCCTATGCTGAAGAGGCCGGCTTAAATGTCGCCATTTTTAATGATCAAAACAAGACGCTTCCTTTTTATGGCTCAATGAGTGCAGTTGGAGAATCATCGTTAACCTTTAATATTGATCCGGACTTTATTGACTGGAAGGTTGTGGTATCACCCAAAGACGGTTGGAAAAATAATCAGTTTGTTTTTTGGTTTGCTATTATTCTAGCCGTTCTAATTGCTGCCGGAGCCGGTTTGCTAACGTTTAGAGCTCTAAAAACAAATTATCAATTGCGGATCATGTCCAGTCATGATTCCCTTACCGGTCTTTACAACCGTCATTATCTAAATGACTATCAGACCATGGTTTTGGCCACGGCCAAAAGAAATAATCGGCAGGTCGGGATCATGAGTATGGATTTGAATCATTTCAAGAATATCAATGACACTTACGGGCACAATGTTGGCGATCTGGTTCTCATTGAAACGGCACGGGTGTTAAAACAGAGCACCCGGACAAACGAAGCAGCTTTTCGATTGGGCGGCGATGAGTTTCTGATTATCATGCCAGATATAGAAGATCGGACGGTATTGCAGCAGGCCCGGGAACGGCTTTCAAACAGTTTTAAAAATGATTTTCATCTGGCCGATTATCCGGCTAAAATTGCGGTGAGTATTGGGACGGCGTTGTTTCCAGAAGATGGTGATAATATTGATATACTACTTCAGATTGCTGATGAAGAGATGTATGCGGATAAAAAGGAACAGAAAATGAAGCAAGCTGAAAATCAATCGGATCAGCCATCGCGATAACTTGTCAATCGGGTGATATTATGATAATATGGATGACTCGTACCCCGGTAAAAACCAATTATGAATGGAGAATAATAAAATGGAACAATTGCCAAATTGCCCAAAATGCAATTCAGAATATACCTATGAAGACGGCGAACTGTTGATCTGCCCAGAATGCGCCCATGAATGGACCGTAGACGCAGCAAACGAAAACAGCGGCGATGAAAAGATCGTCAAAGATTCAAATGGAAATGTATTAACGAATGGTGATACGGTTATTTTAATCAAAGACTTGAAAGTTAAAGGCAGTTCCCAGGATCTAAAAAAGGGAACTAAGGTAAAAAATATCCGTCTGGTTGATGGCGATCATAATATTGACTGTAAAATTGATAGTTTTGGAGCGATGTCCTTAAAATCGGAGTTTGTTAAAAAGGCATAAAGTCCTGAAACTAAAAGCAATAATAGATTGACTGATTTTCATAAGATGTAAATAACTCAATAATGAATAGACGGAAAGCCCCCTGATTTTTACGAAATGAAAATCAGGGGGCTGTTTTTTTTGAAAACGTCCATCATAAAAAAGCAATTGACTTAGAGTGAACTCCAAGTGTTAAGCTTAATATATAAATCAGTCAAACAATCGTTGAAGCGGAAAAGGCTTCTAACCGATGGAAGTTAGACTACTTTAGAATTATAAAACAGAGTGTAGTGTTTATAGCAGAAAAGAAAGGCAAGAATTAAAATTGGAAAAAACAGCAGCATTAAAGATCAAAAAGTCAGAATTGAGTCAGCATTTATTTACCAACAGGGATTTGTCTAAGTTATTTATCCCTTTAGTCATTGAGCAGTTTTTAGAATATTCGGTGGGACTAACCGCTTCCATCCTAGTGGCTCATGTCGGTGAGGCAGCAGTCTCCGGAGTATCCCTGGTAGAATTCGTAATGGCATTGCTGATCAGTGTCTTTGCGGCATTAGCAACCGGTGGTGCCGTGATTGCCGGACAATATCTGGGCAGTCAACAGACTAAAGCGGCCAATCAGGCAGCCAATCAGCTGGTGTGGTTTGCCGGGGTCACCTCGGTTAGCATCATGGTGTTGATTTATCTGTTTCGGACAGCCATTCTGCATGGATTGTTTGGTCAGATTTCCAATGAGGTTTATGGTCATGCCAGTAGCTATTTATTAATTGTTGCCGCATCGATTCCTTTTCTGGGCATATATAACGCCACGGCAGCTGTCTTTCGAACCATGGGAAATTCTAAATTACCGATGAAAATCATGCTGGTGATGAATATCATTAATGTTTTCATTACAGCATTATTAATCTTTGGTTTCCACATGGGAACCGCCGGTGTTGCCATCCCCACGCTGGTTTCCCGGGTGGGCGCGGCGCTGCTGATTATTGGCTTTGCCTTTAATCAAGGAAATGTTCTCTATCTGAAAAAAACACTGCGGTTTAAATTCGATGGATCGATGATTAACCGGATTCTAAAAATCGGGGTTCCCTCAGGCTTTGAAAATGGCATGTTCTATTTTGGTCGACTGATTATCTTAAGTCTGGTTTCGACCTTTGGGACAGCTGCCATTGCGGCCAATTCGGTGGGCGGTACCATTGTGATGTTTGAGGTGCTGCCAGGTATGGCAGTGGGTCTTGGCTTGACGGTTGTCATATCCCGCTGTGTCGGATTAGGTGATTACGAGCAGGCTAGGTATTACACCAAGAAAATCACCGGGGCGCTTTATGTGGCACAGATTATCAGTTCTGCGGTGGTGCTGGTACTGCTGCCAGTGATTCTCAAAATTTATGCCCTTTCACCAGAAGCCACCCAGGGGACAATCGAAATTGTCTGGGGTCATGCCATCATGATGATTCTGATCTGGCCGCTGGCATATTCGTTACCAGTTACTTTTCGGGCCGCCGGAGATGCCAAGTTTCCGATGATCATCAGCATTCTGTCGATGGTCTTCTGCCGGATATTTTTGGCCTATGTGTTTAGTATTTATTTCAATTTGGGAATGATTGGAACTTGGGCGGCCATGTTTGTGGACTGGATTGTCAAATCTGTCATTTTTGTCTGGCGATATTTTACCGGAAAATGGACAGAATACCGGGCAATTTAAAAAAAGTCTTGACTTGGAGTCCGCTCCAGATGATAAGGTGGAGTAACAAATAGATGACGAATAAAATCACAAGGAGAAAACAGATATGACACAGAAAAAATTAGG
>JAKLQL010000555.1 GCA_022013395.1 Acetobacterium sp. | reverse complement strand
TCCTTATTATTGATGAATTCTTCATGCATCGGAAATGATAGCACATCAGTGATCGCATTTTTTCCACGGTACTCCGCATTTAAACTTTTTATTTCCTCAGCTTTCACAAAAGAAAAGCTAACCTCGCATTCCACCTCAATTTCATGGTAGAGCAAGGTTCGTATCATGGCATCTTCAATTTCTTCTAGAATGAATTCATCTATCTCTAAATCACTACGATTATCATAAGCTACTACGAGCATATTATTCCCTCTCTGGTTTTCGTCAATTTAATGTGTCTTTTTTGTTTGCTGCTTTTGCCATCGCTTCTGCTCTCGCTTCTGCTCTCATCACCGATTTATTGGCATCAACTGATGAGGCATGATCCGGGATCAACTCGTCATAAGGCGGAGTTGTCATATGGGAGAGCATGCCAAAACCATGATTATAGTCAATCATAGTGATACTTCCCAATTTAATATCAAAATGCCATTTACAGTCAATCGGCAAATTCAGAAGATTGGTGAGGATTCCGTGAATGGTCCCACCATGGGCGACCATTAAAACTGTTTCATCCCCATCTAATTCGGATAAAAATTCGGCGCAAAGGTCATGGTATTGCCGCTGGCTCTGGCCATCAGGGACAGCGTAATCAATGTAGTTCTCCATCCATTGATCCCATTCTACCTGGGCATTTTCGATACATTCGTCCCGGGTTCTTCCTTCAAAAATACCAAAGTTGAACTCCCGCAGTCGGTGATCCACGAGGATCTCCTTCCCAATTGATTCACCAACCGCCTGGGCAATTTTAAAAGCCCGGGTGGTCGGGCTGGCATAGATTTTGCTGAATGACAGTTTCTCATCCAAAACGATCAGTTCGTCCACCAATAGTTCCTTCATTGCTTCTCCCCGCGGGGTATATTCGGATTCAGTGTGGCCATTGAGACGATGTTCCACATTTCCATAGGTTTCTACATGTCTTACTAGTACAAGTTTCATTTATTCTTCCTTATGTAATTTTTAAACTTTTCTTATATTATAACTCATTTCAATCAGGGAAACCAAAATATTTTTGCCAACCCCCACCTTTTTAGTTATAATTGATTAAGAAAAAGCGAATCATAAACTAATGTAAGCTTCACTGGCCGTTTTACATGAAACATTTTCAACACTTTACGGCGTACAGTCTGCATGTTATAAAATCATTTGTGAATCTAACAGCAAAGCAATCGTTGTTCATATTTTCAATTTCATATTACCTATCATAATAACCTTTGAAAGGATGTTATCCATGGAAAAATCAAAAAAACAATCTCTTTTGGCTGATCTGGGTCTTGTGGCGGTGGCATTTGTTTGGGGCAGTGGTTTTGTTGCTTCGAAAAATGCCCTGGATTCAATGACACCGATGATGGTCATGGCTGTCAGATTCACAGTAGCCTCACTCCTATCTGGATTCATCTTCCGGAAAAATTTTAAAAACATCCCTAGAGAAACCATTAAGGCCGGCTGTATTATCGGATTTTTTCTTTTTACCGCATTTGCCGCTCAGATGATCGGACTTCAATATATGTTGGCTGGCAAACAAGCCTTTTTAACGGCTACCAACGTCATTATGGTTCCTTTCATTTATTGGGCTGTCAAAAAACATAAACCAGATCAGTACAACTTTGTGGCCGCCTTTATTATGCTGCTGGGACTGGCTCTGCTGACCATCGATTTTTCGGTTGGTTTTTCCTTTAATCCCGGTGATGTCTTAACTGTATTGTGTGCGTTTTTATATGCCTGTCACATTGTGGTAGTAGGGATTTACTCTAAAAAACATGATCCTGTTGCCCTGACCGTGATCCAACTTGGCTTTGCGGCTATCGTTTCATTAGCCTATGTTTTTGTCTCCGGCGAGTTTACCCTGTCCATCCCTGTTCCCGGTCTTTTGAATGGCTTGTATCTGGGAATATTCTGTACCTTCCTGGCCTTTTTAGGACAGACGGTGGCTCAAAAATATACTAATTCAACCCATGCAGCAATTATCCTCAGCCTTGAGGCTGTTTTTGGAAGTCTGTTATCCATTATCATCCTCGGCGATAATTTTACTTACACCATGTTCTTAGGCTGTTTGATAATCTTTATAGGGATCATTACCGCCGAAACCAAGTGGTCTTTTTTCAAGCCACTATTTCTTAAAGAAAACCCTGAAAATCCTGAAAAAATCAATGAGATTTAGCTTTTTCTTTACAGATTAATTCTCAATATGCTATGATAACCTCCAATCGCAAGAATAATTGCAGAGGAGGTTTTTTTTTGAAAACTCAATTTAATATTGGAAATCTGGAATTTTCCAAACCCATTGTCCAAGGGGGAATGGGTATCGGAATTTCCCTTTCTAACCTTGCTGGAAACGTCTCTAAGTATGGTGGTCTTGGTGTGCTGTCTGGTGTAGAAATGGGCAGTGATTACCCAAACTACATAAAAAATCCAAAACTTGCCAACAGACAGGCTATGGAGGATCACTTTAAACGAGCTAAAGAAATATCCGGAAATCGTCCCATTGGGATTAATATTATGGTAGCATTGACTCAATATGAGCAACTTGTCAAGGACGCTGTGCAAACTGGTTTTGACATTATTTTTGCTGGTGCTGGTCTACCTTTAACACTCCCGGAACTCACCCGAAATTCCTTAACCAAAATTGCCCCGATTATTTCTTCTAAACGGGTAGCCAAGCTGATTTTAAAACACTGGTGGCGTCACTATCAAGTTGCTCCGGATGCAATTGTACTGGAGGGCCCATTGGCTGGCGGTCATTTAGGCTTTAAAAACGAAGACCTTACCCCGGAACGGCTGACTGAACAAGCATTGCCTTCACTGATTCCCGGCGTACTTGAAGAAATCAAACCCTATGAAGATTTAGTTGGACGGCATATTCCCTTAATTGCCGGCGGCGGTATTACCACAGCGGCTGATGTCCGGGAAACCCTGGAAGCTGGTGCTGATGCGGTACAGATCGGTTCCCGATTCGTGGCGACTGAAGAATGCGATGCTTCCCTGGCCTTTAAAGAAGCGATGGTAGATGCCAAACGATCTGATATCGAAATTATCGTCAGTCCCGCCGGTTTACCAGGTCGGGCTATCCATAACCGCTTCTTGGAAGAAGTTAAAGCAGGGCTGCGTCATCCTAAAAACTGTCCCATTAATTGCATTAAATCCTGTGATTACAAAACTGCACCTTATTGTATCGGCTTAGCACTGATTGCCGGAAGACAGGGTGATTTAGAAAACGGCTATGTTTTTTCAGGTGCCAATGCCTACAAGATATCTGAAATCACAACTGTGGAGGCCTTAATGAATGAATTGACTAAAGAGCTTGATTAATTTTAGTCATTCATCTCGAACGCTAATAAATCTTAATGCTCCCCTAAGAAACAGATCAATATTTGAGCTTTTCTTGACAAATATTTTTTTAGAGCTATAATTAGTTAGACAATCTAATGATATTGGAGGTGACCCTTTGGACTCTTTTTCTTCCCAACTCAACGCAGTTTTGGTGGATACATTCAATAATATTCTAAAGTTTGAAGAAGATTTACTCAAACAATCAACAAATATTGATTTATCAATCAATGAAATGCATCT
>JAKLQL010000554.1 GCA_022013395.1 Acetobacterium sp. | reverse complement strand
TGGGATAATCACGCATTAGCTCCACAAGGTTGTTTTTCAAAGCAGTTTTTGTATACTTGACTCTCCGGTCGGTTTTTTCATTTTTCATGACGGCTCCTAAAATTGTATATTTTTCATAATATCCGACATATCATGCAATTGTGTCGGGGATTCAGCAATATCAAAAAATCTGCTGGTTGTAACGCAACATTATGAACATTATAATACACATGTGATCGATAATCAACACGATGTTGGTTAAAATTATCTTTGATCATAGGAAGGTATAATGCAGATGAAAAAAATTATTAAGTATCGTTGGGTCATCTTCGCAATATGGATGATCGCAACGATCGCACTGACAGCAACGCAGCCCGATATTAATGCGATACTAAGGCAAAAAACTCAGGAAGGCCTGAATGAAAATAGTCCTTCAGTCATGGCAGATTCGATATTAAGTAAAATGGAAACATCCACAGGAACCAATAACCTGATTGTATTTTACGATAAAGATAAAATTTCTGATGAAGAATACAATCGAATCGGTGAAGGTATCAAAGCCGTCAGAGGAAGCAGTTCTGTACTGGGAATTGCCGAGATGATTGATCCCTTTAGTATGCCTGAGGCAAAAGGTTCCTTAATCTCAGAAGATGGTACAACCTTAATGGTAAGCTTTAAGCTTGATAAGGGATCACAAGAAGTTGATGATATAAAAAATGCCATTGACAGCAAACTCAGCAACGTACAAGCGGAGCGTTATCTGACTGGCGAAGCCTTTATTGCCAATGACTATACGAAGGCCGCTTTTTCTGGGGTTGAAAAAAGTGCTGTTTTAACGGTCTTATTTATTCTAATTGTCTTGATGCTATTATTCAGATCCGTCATAACCCCGTTGGTATCGCTGGCGGTAGTTACCTTTACCTATTTGTGTTCCATGGGGATTACCACCCATTTGGTCGAGAAGGTTAATTTTCCCGTTACCAACCTCACGCAGATATTGCTTATTCTGATCCTCTTTGGGATCGGAACCGATTATAACATTCTACTTTTTAATCGGTTTAAGGAAGAACTGTCCCATGGTTTATCAACAGATGATGCCATCATAAAAACCTATAAAACGGCAGGTAAGACGATTGCTTACTGTATCTTAACCGTATTAATTGCCTTCTTCAGCCTTGTTTTTTCAGAATCACCGATTTATAAATCCGCCATTGTCATCGTCATCGGGGCAGCCATATTATTGCTGGCCATTGTGACCTTGACACCAATAGCAATGAAAGTGTTGGGTAACAAGCTTTTCTGGCCGTCAAAGAATACCACTGGCCATAAAGAAAGTAAGCTGTGGTATAAAATAACCTCTGCTTCAATCAAGCATCCGGCCATTGCCCTTTTAATAGTTACAATGATAATTGGGCCAACGGTATATCTTAACCAGCAAAAGCTAAACTTTGACAGCATTGCCGAATTGGGGGATGACCAACCTTCAAAAATAGGATTTAATTTGGTTTCAGATCATTTTGGACGGGGCCAGGCAATGCCAGTTAGCATTGTAATTGAAAACGGAAATGCTCTTGACAACAATGAATCTTTTACAACGATTGACAATCTAACCGAACGATTAAAGAAAATTGAGGGCGTCGATCAGGTGGCTTCGGTGACCCAGCCTCTAGGGGAGCAAATCAGCAATTTCTATATCGGAACTCAAGTAGAAGCAGTTTCCGGCGGTTTGACAAAAACCCAGGATGGGGTCAATCAAATTGATGATGGCTTAAAACAGGCAGCCGATAAACTCAGTTCAGCAGACTTCTCGCAAGTGAACCAATTGGTTGATGGTACTGCCCAGTTGCATACTGGGATGGCGGCATTATCCAATGGGTTACAGCAGATCCAAATGGGAATTTCCGACGGATCGAGCGAGTCACAATCGATTAGTGATGGTATTGCCGTGATGGAAAGTAGTCTTGCCGAAATGAGTAGCGGCGTTGAATTATTAGCTGGCAGTTATGAACAGATGCAGTCAGGTTATTCGGCAATGGGTGCTCAATACCAAGGGGCGGCTCAGGCACTGCTTGACATAAAAAGCAACCTAACTGTGATGCAAGTGTTGGTCACAGATTTAGGAACGACCCTTCCAGCTGCTCAAAGCGATCCATCTTATCAGGTGTTAACGCAAACCATTGACAGTTCGTTGGGATCATTAGATGGAATTACCCCAGGAGGAATCAATGCCTTAAATGAGAATTATGATGCGGCAACGGCTGGGTTTACGCAAGCAAATAATAACTTGATGGAGATAAGCAACGGCTTAGCTCAATTAGAAGCCGGATTAAGTCAACTTGAAAGCGGACTTAATAAAGCCGGTTCAGGAATTGGAACAATTGTGACCAATATGGATACTGTAACCGATGGGATCGGGCAGTTGGAATCAGGTCAGCAGCAACTTGCGTCGGGGCTGACGGGTTTTAGTACCTTCGGTACGCAGCTGTCAAGTGTCAATACCGGACTAAAACAAATTTCCAGCGGATTGGGAAAGTCTAGCGACTTTCTTTCACAACTAAATACCAATAAAACCTTCTCCATTCCCAACGAGGCGTTAACCGACAGTGGCTTTAAACAAGCTTTGGATACGTTTATGTCCAGCGACAGAACCATTACAAAAATGATTATTATTCTCAAGGATGATCCCTACTCGGCAGAAGCTTCAAATACAATAAAAGAAATAAATAAAGCGTTGTCCAGTGGACTAACTGGCACGAGTCTTTCTAATGCCAGCTATGGCGTCGCCGGTCCAAGTGCAATGATGAGTGATATGAACGATGTCCTCAGCCGGGATCTTAACCGAATGATTGTCATCGTCCTTGTTGGCGTATTTCTGATCTTGCTGCTAGTGACAAGATCCTTCTGGACACCGGTGTTCATCACCTTATCCCTGATGGGGTCATACTACGCAGCGATGTTTGTATTAAACTTTATGTCCACAAAGATAATGGGGTTGGAGGGCGTTTCGTCCTATGTTCCATTCTTCTCGTTTATTATTATTGTGGCCTTGGGCGTTGATTACAGTATTTTTCTGATGATGCGGTTTAAAGAATATCCGGGTACATCACCTAATGAAGCAATCGTAATGGCGGCAAGAGATATTGGGGGTGTGGTGACGTCGGCTGCCATTATCCTTGGCGGTACCTTTGCAACGCTGATACCTTCGGGGTTGACGTTGTTATCACAATTGGCCATCGCTGTCATCACTGGACTGATTGTGCTTTGTTTACTGATGCTGCCAGTCTTTTTGCCAGCGATGATTGCAGTTCAAAGCTCGTTGACCGAATTATTGTCAAAAAATAAGGAAAAATCGAAACAAGAAAAATGGATTGATAAACCGGATAAATTGTTGAAATAATAAAAATGGAGAGGTGCAACGATCATAATGAAAACTGGTTTGTTTTTTAAGCGTTGAACAATCTCTGGCATCAAAAAAAGATGCCAGAGTAATTTCAACAAAAACAAGAAAAATTATATTGAGGGTTTATTCTTGTGGGCTGATAAAATATTCCGGGTTTGCGGTGGTAAAAACATCCCGTAAATTGGTGACTGTGTCCAGATGCTGATGGAGAGCATTTCGTCCATTAATTGGGCTTCGTGTTTTGATCGAACCAACAATGGATTGATGATCACGGATTATTTGTTCATATCGTTTTTCATCACGCAGTTCGAAATTTTTCCAGCGTCTAACATGAACATACGCCTCTTTTAAAAGATCCAGCACGTTGCCTTTTCCGACAGCATTCAGCAGATTACGATGAAATGCGGTATCAGCTGTATTAAAATCATCAACCGTTATTTCACGGCTGATGATTTTTTTTTGCTCGGTAATATTCGCTTCCAGATGTTTAAGAAGCTCTGTGGTGTCCGAAAGATTCATAACCCGACAGAGTGCTTCCTGTTCTACTGCCTCGCGAACGTACAGAATGTCCTCGACCAGTTTCATATCAATTAAGCTGACATAGGTGCCCCGTTGGGGGTAAACCGTAATCAAGCCCTGGGCTTTTAGTTGGGTGATGGCATTCCGGACAATATGCCGGGAGACCCCATATGTTTCACAGAGATCATTTTCACTAATGCGTTCACCAGGCATATAAACAAGCGTTTCGATGTTATGAAATAAATCCTGATAGACTTCTTCTGATGTTAAAAATTTTCTATTGCCTATATTCACGAGTCGTCCTCCTTCAGATTCGATCAGAGAAAAGCAAAATAGTTGAGATGCTTTTTAAACCTATATTATAATATGAGTTGGCGTGATTTGCAATCATACTTTTGGAATCAGATGGTAATACCGCAAAATTATCATTTTAGAGGGGAAATGACTGCGTGAAAATTTTTTAATTTAAATGTTTACATTGGCGTGAAAGTATGCTAGTATAAAACCAAATTCGAACTTGTCGACAAGTATACAAGAAAACAAGGAGACAAGAATACAAGGCTAGGAGAAGATTATGTCACTTAAACTATTAGAAGGCGTAAAGGTTTTGGAACTGGCTACGTTCATTGCAGCACCAGCTGCAACACGGGCGATGGCTGATTGGGGTGCTCAAGTTATAAAAATTGAATCCATCGGAGGAGATCCGATCCGATATGTTGGACCGGGAAACAAAATGCCTTT
>JAKLQL010000553.1 GCA_022013395.1 Acetobacterium sp. | reverse complement strand
TTTTCAGCTCTACACTTTTGGTTTGACAGTTTCTGCTTTTACCTATTATTGCACTATCCTGGTTCCTGGTAATGTTAAAATCTGAATGTTTTGTGTCTGAATGTGTCTTACCTCCTAAATGGCTTTTATTTCGTTTATAATTTATTTTTACTCTTGTTTCTTTTTGTTCACACTCCTATAATTAAATTATCAGTTCAATAACTGAAATATTTTGAAAGGAGAAAAAATATGCAAATATATAATACTGGTGAAAAACCTGGTAAAGGCGTATACAAATGTGAAACTTGCGGTCAAAAAGTTGTGCTCGATAACACTACTGATACTTTACCACCATGTCCAAAATGTGGTGGAACAACGTATACTAAGGTTGGCTAATTTTGATCCTCTTGCACCGTAGTATTTTTCCAAACCATTGACGCCAAAGCGAAATATTTTTATTGGCATTGGCGTCTTTTTACTTACTAATGTCAAACACATTTCAAAAATCCCCATGTGAGGATTTTATCACCGTTTCTTACATGTAGAAACTTTGCAGCTCTTTATTTCAAACATGAATGGCAACTGTCCGACAATAGTTTACAAAAGCACGACAAAAAATACAGGTAAAATAGCCAGAGTTTTTTAATTTATTACAATCGGTCATACTTTAGGTTGGAACTGAAAACAAAGAATAAAAAAAGAACCGCTAATTAAAGCCATTCTTTTAACTAAACATTGTTTTTACTGGAGCCAGCGAGGGGAATCGAATCACCGTCTTACTGATTACGAATTATATGGTCAGCTTTTAACAACTTTCATAACTTAATATGTTTTTTCATAGAAACGGACGCCAAATGGACGCCAGAAAATGACTGTAATTCATTTAGTCAAAGCAGCGTTAGAAAGTGGCACGATACCATTTCCCCCACTTCCATTTTGCTACTCCAATGCTTTCTAAATAGCTCTTCTACCAGTATTTCATAAATCATTGGTTCTATAAACATTTTTCTAATTTTTTCTATCGATAGCACTTTGATATCTCTGCTAAACAAAACTTTTTTATTCTACGAGCGGTCTTATTAGTAATACAGCTTGAAAAATCAATTGCTGCCAAACGCAAATAGTTATGAAGTTGAAGCCTCAAGTTTATGGCGTCCGAGTTTTTATTTAATTTAATAAAGCCTATTTATCATTTTTTATAATAAAAAATTGAAATTATTTAATCTTTTTTATATTATAAGATGAAAACTTGTTTGCTTCATTATCTTTTCATGTTATGGTACCATTAGTGGGAGGTGTTCGTCATGGTGCAAAGAAAACAATATATGGAAAAGTTGAGAAGAATGAAAGACAAAAAAATCATCAAGGTTATTACGGGTATTCGCCGCTGCGGAAAATCTACCTTGCTTTTAATGTTCAGAGCTTATTTGAAAGAATGTGGCATTGAGGACAATCAAATTATCTCGATCAACTTTGAGGACGTAGCCAATGAGCATTTACTTGACTATCGGAAACTCCATGACTATGTCACAAAGCAGCTTATTCCTAACAAAATGACCTATGTATTTTTAGATGAAATACAGAATGTACCTCAGTTTCAGAAAGCCGTTGATAGCTTGTTTATCAAAGACGATGTGGATGTTTATATCACAGGTTCGAATGCTCAGGTGCTTTCCGGCGAATTGGCCACGCTGCTTTCTGGCAGATATATCGAAATCAGTATGCTGCCCCTTTCCTTTGCGGAATATTATGAACTGGTTGGCGGCGATCAGCGGGACGCCTGGAACAGCTATTTCAAAAATGGCGGTTTCCCCTATGTGGCGGTTATTGAAGATGAGGACATTCGCAGGATTATCTGATGGGAATCTATAACACCGTTTTACTCAAGGATGTCGTTGCCAGAAAACGAATAAACGATATTCCCCTACTTGAAAGTGTGATTAAATTCCTTTTTGACAATATTGGCAATATTGTGTCATCGAAGAAAATTGCCGACAGCCTGACTTCTTACGGACGAAAGACGACTTCAGTAACCGTTGAAAACTATATTGAAGCCTTAACGAGTGCCTTTATTCTATATAAGGCTAACCGGTATGATGTCAAGGGTAAACAGCATCTAAAATCTCTTGAAAAATATTATCTAGTGGATCTTGGACTGCGCTGCATGCTGCTCGGGGATAAAAATGCTGACATTGATCATATTCTTGAAAACATTGTGTATCTGGAGCTTCTGAGACGTGGCTATACGGTCGATATCGGTAAGGTTGATGATAAAAAAATTGATTTTATTGCGATGCTCGGCAACGATAAGGTATACTATCAGGTTTCAGCAACTATTCTCGACCCTGCAACCTTTGAGCGTGAAATAGCTCCACTAAAAAAAGTGGCCGACCACTATCCCAAATTTATAATATCTATGGATGAGCTACCGATGGACGAAGATGGGATAAAGCAGGTCAATATCGTAAATTTTTTACTTGAATGAATATTATAATTAAATATTCCCATCGGTGTTTCACCCTTTCCGTAAGTGCCCCAAAAGATGGCGTATAGCAAATCTGCTCCAAACCTGCTATACGGATGTCATCATTATTTGAGGCACTTTTTGTAGTTATGATTGAGTCTGCAAGCCTCGGGCAATTCATTAGACCATGGCAGGTATTTTTCAAGAACTTCCGGCTGTTGTAAATAGTCACTGTTGGGGATTTCTGTCAGAAGGTAATTCAGATATTCGAAGACATTAAGTTCATTGGCTCGGGCGGATTCCACCAGCGTGTAGAGAACTGCGTTGGCAGTTGCACCTTTGGGTGAATCGGCAAAAAGCCAGGCACACGTCCGCATCCCCAGAAATAAAGCGGTTTCATGGGAAAAGATAGCTTGCTTACTTCGAATATGAATCAGATAAAGTGAATCGGTCCATGCATCCGCTGAAGCATAAACGCCACGAGCCACCTGTTCAAGTTTTTTCGCTTTGACATAATCATAAAAAACAGGTTTAGAAATTCCTTCGGCAACAACCTGCGAAGTTTGAACAATTCCGTCATGATCGGCAATCAATTTGTCCCGCTGTTCGTATCGTTTCATAAGTTCATTTCCTTTCGCACTAATATTGTAACAATTATTAGTATGAAAGTTAATGCATTGTGCTATTTTAAGTTCATGAATACCTCCTCCATGACGAATAGTAATTTTTTTCTGTAACAATCCTTATTGAACACTTCTTTATCTATTTTTCTCATATCGAATGATATCACATATTGTTTTTTTCACGATTATAAATTCTAATCACCCGACCTTCAAATTCAGTTTCAGATATCTTTCTTTTCAAATATTTTTCAACAAAAGAAAAAATTTCAAGTTTAGGATAATCGATATGAAAAAAGCTCTATTATTCTCACCTCCAACAAATCTTATGGCAGTTGGGGTGAAGTATTCGGGAATAACGTTGTTGCCACGGCCATACTGGATCGTCTATTACACCATTCCACAACTATCAATATCAAAGGCGACAGCTATCGTATCCGAGAAAAGAAAAAAGATGGTTTTTATGATACCAGCAAGTTTGACGAAAACCCATCGATTAAACGAGGATTTTTCGACCGATTTTTTTATTATAACCCCTTCATACCTGCTCACAATTTTATTGTCCAATTAATTGTAGCCTATCCAGTTTTACAACATACGTCACACTTCCGTTTACCCTATTCTCCCCAGCATAGCTGGAGGATTAATACTTTTATTTAGCGTTTTATTTTTTTAATCCCGGGGATTCGTCTACCCTTTAAGCCGATATTTGATTGATAGAGTGCGTCGCTCAAAAGTCTGATTTACTTGCGAGGTTTCGCATTTTTAGGGTGCATCAACCTAAAAATAGTCTTTGTATGAATAATTCGGAATAAAGTGATTGAATATATTTTGATGGGGTAGAAGTGAAGAATAAAGCAGATGTTTAGGTGATCCCAAGAGATCTATTCAGAGATGGTATTGGATAGTTAATAGAAATTTAAGGAGGACAAACATGTTGTTTAAAAACAGAAAAGATGCGGGAATCAAACTGGCGAATGCTCTGGAAAAATATAAGCACGAGGATGTTATCGTATTGGCATTACCCAGAGGCGGTGTGATTCTGGGGGTTGAAATCGCAAAGATGCTAGATGCTCCGCTGGATATTCTTTCAACAAAAAAAATAGGCCATCCCATGAACAATGAGTACGCTATTTGTGCGATAACTGAGGATGGTGATCCTATTTGCAATTCAGCTGAAGTTAAGAATATCGATCCGGAATGGCTGGCCGGGGAAATAAAAAAAGTTCGTAACGAGATCAAAAGGCGCAGGGAAATATTTCTAGGGGGAAGAGCACTGTTTTCGGTTGAAGGAAAAACAGTAATCATAGCAGACGATGGCATTGCCACAGGACTTACAATGATAGCAGCCATTGATGAGATAAAAAAACGCAACCCCAAACGACTGGTTATTGCGATTCCGGTAACACCATATGATACCGCCCAAAAGTTGAATTCTATGGTGGATGAGTTAGTATCGCTTGATATAGACGCCAATTATCGGGGAGCGGTTGGCGCATATTATGAAGATTTTACACAGGTAGAAGACAGTGAAGTCATTTCGATCCTTAACGCCTTTGAAAACAAGGACGAATCAGTATGAAAAGTATCGATAAGATCGTACATATCCCTGACGGACAGATAAAGTTAATCGGCTCATTGAAAATTCCAGAAAGTACAACAAGCGTAGTGCTGTTTGCTCATGGAAGCGGCAGCAGCAGAAACAGTCCCCGGAATAATTATGTGGCAAAGGTGCTCAGAATCCATGGCCTTGGGACTTTGCTGCTGGATTTGCTGACGACTGAAGAAGACATGAAGTATAAAATGCGTTTTAATATCGATTTACTGGCAAACCGGATACTTGTGACGACAAAATGGTTACAGCAGCAGGAAGAAACAAAAAACCTTACAATCGGATATTTTGGTGCCAGTACAGGCGCTGCGGCAGCATTGCAAGCGGCGGCAATACTGGGAGATCAGGTAAATGCTATTGTTTCCAGGGGCGGCCGGCCCGATCTGGCATGGCCTCATCTTCAAAGTGTAAAATCCCCAACACTCTTTATTGTTGGGGGAAATGATAATATAGTCATCGAATTAAACCAAAAGGCCTATCGCAAGATAATCGGGCTTAAGCAACTTGAAATTATTCCCGGAGCTACCCATCTTTTCGAAGAACCAGGCACGTTGGAAAGGGTTGCTGAAATGGCTGCCAATTGGTTCGTTGAATATCTGAAATAGAAATAGGGAGATAAAACGAGGGCGATTGAATAATGAGCAACCGAACAAAAAATAAATGATATAAAAAATGACATCGAAGATAAAGGAAGCTAAAGAGATAGAGTTCCATGAAGAAAAGTAAGCAGGGAGATAAAAAAGAACGGCTTATCTAAAGCCGTTCTTCAATAAATAATTATTTTTTACTGGAGCTAGCGGGGGGAATCGAACCCCCGACCTACTGATTACGAATCAGTAGGTAAATGGCTTATTTCAGACGTTTCTATGTGATATGCGACATGTTTACGACACTATTTTATCTTTTTTCGAATATTAATACTTGTACATATGTTACTACTTTCATTTATTAGACTTTAAAAACGAATGTGTTGTCAAATAATAACTAATGTTTGCCCTCCATTCTGATCAACCCCATGCAATTACGGACGGATTCCATGATTGTCTTCCAGGTAATTTCCGATGCATAAGAAAATTTCTTTTGATAAGCCAGCCAAAGATTTTCCATGACACTGCTATTTTCCACTTCATCAACGATCAACCGCATATCGGTTAAATAATGCTCTGTCCCACGCCTGTTCGCAGTTGCCATCAGTGCCTGATTAAAAACTACAGGATTCATATTTTCACCATACAATTGGAGTAGGCTGTGGATGTCATAAAAATCTCTCATGCGGGTATTGGTAGTATTGCGTGAAATAATGGTTTCCAACTTTTCGGCCAGAATCGTCTCCAGATTGTAAGCCCATATATCAATTTGACGTTCTTCCAACATCAGTTTGAGTTGATATCGAATTTCTTTAGGGGTAATGATATCACCTGTGGAAATATCCACCTTAAATGGTGTGATCACGCCGTCAAATTTTGTCTCGATACTAACCCGGATCCCCGGATACTCAGCTTCATCCATTATCTCACCAATGCTCTTGATATAAAAAGATACACCATCGTCCAAGGGAACCGAGGCAATCGAAG
>JAKLQL010000552.1 GCA_022013395.1 Acetobacterium sp. | reverse complement strand
CATCGGTACTCTCGTCCTCGACCATGTCCTTCTTAAAATGGTTCCCTTCCCGAAACGCCCTGAACTTTGCCATATCAAAAGACAGTTCATCAACAATTTCCACATTTTCCCGAGCTTTTTCCGCTCCAACGATCTGGTTAATCTCAGCAAAGTCCGTATTCGAAACTTCCCCCACCATACTCACATCCAGGGGATAAAAATCCCGTCGCATACTTTCCTGCCCGATATATAAAGAAACTGTGGTGGAAAGAGTCACCAATACCATGGTGCTTAAGATACAAATATTTGCCAGCCCCACGGCATTTTGTTTCATCCGATAAATCATGCCGGATACCGAAATGAAGTTTCGGGACTGATAATAGAATTTTTTATTTTTTTTCAATCGTTTTAACAGCGTAATACTGCCGGAAATAAACAGGGCGTAGGTTCCAATGATGACAAACACCACCGCCACAAAGAAAAGCAATAAGGCCGTAAGTGGTGTTTTAACGGAAAGGGCGATCCCATAACCAATCCCCAGTGAAATAATTCCGATCAGGGTGACAATCCACGAGGATTTTGGTTCCTTTTCCCCATGCTGCCCGCCTTTTAACAGATCAATCGGGTTGGTTAGTTTGACCTGCAAAAAATTTGTCAGTAAGTTCAAACCAAAGATGGCCAGAAATACGCCCATCGTAATCAACAAACCATAATAATCAATCTGAAAAGCAAGGGGACTTTTGAAATGGATGATATTCAGAAGCAACAGAAAAAGCAGTTTTCCAATGAGGACGCCGCCAATCAGTCCCAAAATCAGACTGATGACTGTTACAAACGCCGTTTCATAAAACAGCACTCGGGCGATATGTTTCTTTTCCAGTCCTAAAATGCTGTATAAACCAAGTTCCTTTTTTCTGCGCTTAATTAAAAAGCTATTGGTGTAAAAAAGAAAAATCACCGAAAAAATGCCGATGACAATAATCCCCAAAAAAAGAATGAATTTTAAGTTCGTTGCCCCTGGCATTTGCGCCAGACCCTTATTGCTATGAATCGAAACCATGGTATAAAAGGCAATGATTGAGCCGATGCAGGTAAGAATATACGGTACATAGGTGTTGCTGTTTTTCTTGAGATTGAGGATTGCCAGTTTGGGATAGAATAGTTTATTCAACGTCATCACCCCCGGATGCCAGTACCGATAGGGTGTAAGAGATCTTTTGATACATATCATCATTGCTCATCGAGCCCCGATAGATTTGATTGAAAATTTCACCGTCCTTGATAAACAAAACCCGATTAGCATGGCTGGCTGCCGCAACCGAATGGGTAACCATCAGAATCGTCTGTCCCAAATCATTGATGCCGGAAAAAATCTTCAGCAGATTCATGGCCGCCTTGGAATCCAAGGCACCAGTGGGTTCATCTGCCAGTACCAGCTTTGGCTGAGTAATCAGTGCTCGGGCGACGGCAGCCCGCTGCTTTTGCCCACCGGAAACCTCGTAGGGAAATTTTTGCAGAATGTCTTCAATATTCAATCGTTTGGCCAGCGGCTTAAGTCGACCGTCCATTTCCTGATAGCTTTTCTGCGCCAGCACCAGCGGTAAAAAGATATTATCCTGGAGCGAAAAGGTATCCAGCAAATTAAAGTCCTGAAAAACAAAACCCAAATTGTCCCGTCGAAAGGCCGAGATTTCGCTATCCTGAATCGTGACGATGTTCTTGCCATCCAGAAATACTTCCCCGCTGGTTGGTTTATCCAACGAGGCCAAAATATTGAGGAGGGTGGTTTTACCGGAACCGGATTCCCCCATGATGGCCACGTATTCGCCCTGTTCCACCGAAAAGCTGACATTGGCAAGCGCCTGAACCTGGTTTCCGCCAAACCGGGTGGTATAAATCTTCTTTAAATTCTTTACTTCGAGTAATCGCATTATTTTCTCCCTTTATGATCTGAAATGTTGGAATTTTAATCTACAACCAAAGTATAGCGAAAAAGAAAATGGTCGGCCATCGCTTTGGCTTACATTTTCGCTGTTAATCTTACACTTTTGTAAGGTTGTCTCATAAAGCTTCAAATCGCTGAGTTGATAAGTCAATGCTTACTTTTGTGCCCTTCCCGACCTGGGAGGTCACTGTAATGGAATGGGATAATTTGTTTAACACCTGCTGACACAGATAAAGACCGATGCCGGTGGATTTTTTATCCATTCTGCCGTTGTAGCCAGTAAAACCCCGATCAAAAATACGAGCAATGTCTTCCGCTCGAATTCCCACCCCGGTGTCTTCAATAATCAGCGTTTTCTCTGACCCTTCTTCCAGATAAATGGAGATTCTGCCCTGATTGGTATATTTCAAGGCGTTGGAGATAATCTGCTCCAGCACAAAAACTAACCATTTTTCATCGGTTAGAACCCGGCATTTTATTTCATCCAAATCCAAAGATATTTTTTTATTGATAAAAATAATACCGTATTTTTTTACCGCCTGTCTGACCAGATCTGCCAAATCATATTCTACCAAAATCAAATCAGCGGACATGCTTTCCAGTCGCAGATACTGAAGCACCATCTCCACATATTGTTCGATTTTAAATAGCTCCTGCTGATAGGCTCGGGTCTGTTCGCTGGCCCCCTCTTCGGTCTGCAGCAGCAGCCCCATGGCCGATATGGGCGTTTTAATCTGATGCGCCCAGAGGGTGTAATAATCAATCATATCGGTTTGTCGGTTATCAAACTGAGAGATCAGCTCAGCTCGGTTTTCGGCTAGGTCTTTTACCAGATTTTGATAGTCCCTTTCCAGTAAATTTCGAGACCGGGGTAATTCACCAACGCCCACCGATGCCGCATTGATCAGATCGGACAGACGCAAGTGCTTTTGATAAAACCGCATAAAATCCAGACATGCAAAAACAAAGGCCAAGGCCACTACTAATTCTGAACTATAAACGGCGGGCTCCAACGGCAGATGGTACAGCGCATAGACGATCGCAAACACCAGCATAAATAAAGCAAAGGCGATCACTACCTTGATCCGACTCTTCAGGTAAGCCTTAAAAACAAATCCAAATGATGTTTTCATTTTAATCTACCATTGCTCTTTCCTTAATCCCCAATTAAATAGCCAATGCCCTTTTTGGTGGCAATAAAATCGGTGAGTCCAGCTTCATCCAATTTTTTGCGGAGCCTGGCAATGTTGACAGTCAAGGTATTGTCGTCCACAAAACAGTCGCTGTCCCAGAGCCGTTTCATGATCACATCCCGGGACACCACCTTGCCCTTATTTTCCAGCAGAATCTGAAGAGTTTTAAACTCATTCTTGCTCAGTTCCAGTTTCTGGTCATTGTAGCTAATGCTGGCATCACCCAAATTCAGTATCGCCCCCTTGTGTTCCAACAGGTTGACCTGTCCCTGAAAGGAATAGGTTCGTCTGAGCAGCGCCTGAATTTTGGCCACCACCACTGCTAAATCAAAGGGCTTGGCAATAAAGTCGTCACCGCCCATATTCATCGCCATGACGATATTCATGTTGTCGCTGGTGGATGAAATAAAAATAATCGGTACCTTGGAAATCTTACGGATTTCGCTGCACCAGTGATAGCCATTAAAAAATGGCAGAGAGATATCCAGCAAAACGAGCTGGGGATCATAGGTCACAAACTCATCCAGAATATGATGAAAATCCCCAATGGCCGCTGCTTCAAGCCCCCATTTGTCCAAATGATTTTTTAGCGAAGTTGCGATAATCTGATCATCTTCTACAATTAGTATTTTATACATGCCAATCCATCCTAACATTATCTGATCTCGGGCAATGCGAAACATGGATGCTTCGTTGCCTGTTAAGCACCATTATAAATCAAATTAACTAAATTTCAAAATCCAAATGATTATTGTTCATATTTTTATAAATTTAGCCCGATCGACCATATAAAAATCTGGTTTATGGGTATAGATTAAATAGAGACACCATTAATTATTCTGATCATCCCTTGCCTGCCATTTTTTCAAACTTTTGTAACCAGCGTTTTGATTCCAACCCAGATGAGGAGGGGCAAAAATGACTGACCACGAACACCAATCTGACAGCAATGAAGCCAAACCAGCAAATGAAGAATTAAATTGGGCTGAACTGGAACGAACTGACGTTGATTCAAATCAAAGCATTCCGCCTCAAAATATTCCGCCCCCGAAAAAGAGCAAAAAAAAAATTGATCATCATCCTGACAATTATTGGCGGTGTTCTGATTCTCGGTGCGCTTACCTTTTTCCTCTACAATCAGTTTGCCACCACCAATCTGACCAGTGAAGAAAAAATTGAAAAAACTACGGACCAGGAAGAATTAAAAAAACTCTATGACGAACTGCTCAGTTCCTATATTACCTCCGGAAAATCCGAAGCTGAAATTCTCGCCTTGCTGGAACGGGCTGCCAAAGAAACCGGAGACCAGAGCTATGTTGAGAACAAGGACATCTACCTGGTTAAAATGCCCAGCTTTAACCTGGCTTCGGGAACCTATGAAGGCACCCAAAACCTGGAAATCATCAAGAGCAACGCCAGTGATATGGTTTATTATACCATCGATGGCAGTGTTCCTAATCAGACCTCCGCTAAATATACCAGTGCCATTCCCCTGGCCATTGGCGAAACCACGGTTAAAGCCATGGCGGTAAGTGTTAAAGGTTTTTCCAGCCCAACGGTCGAAGGCAAGTATATTCTGACCACCGGTTCTCAAACCAATATCCAATCCGTCCTTACTCCGGAAGAGTTCATCAATAAAATATATGGGGTGTGGTATAAAACCGACTATGGTAATTCATTGTCCATTTCTCAAACAACTTATACCGAGCATATCCCCAATCCCCTCAGCAATGCAACTGGCGATTATATTGTTGTTTCAACCACCGATAATGGCGGTACCATCAAAGTTCTAAATTTCACGGTTGACGGTTATAATGCCGGTGATACCCTGATTGAATTTGATTTTGGAACCCCCGGGGATAATCAAATGCGACTCCGCCATGAAGGCAAACCCTGGTGGGACTATGCTGCCGCCGAATATATCGGCAACGGTCAGTACCACTTGCCTTTCCAATTTGCCGGATCGGATATTATTACCCTGAACTAGATTACCGCTCCTAAACACTAGAAACTCCCAGTCTTTTGCTGACTGGGAGTTTCTACATATCTACATATCCGTATTTATTTTTTACTCCACGCTCCAAGCTTCCACATTCGGCACCGTATATTCCACACCGCCATCGGTAGTATACGTATAGAGATATTCAACTGTTCCCCAGACCGTTACCATTTGATTTTCAGCTAAGGGTTTTTCGCCCGAGTTTAATCGATAATAAACCTGAACCATCTGATTGGGATCGTCATTTAAATCCATCAGAAAATCGCAAAAGTACTGCTGATTTTCATAGTTTTCATAAACCTGATAAACCCGCCCGGTCATCTTCACTACTTTTCCGGTTTGATTTTTGGCATTGTCATAAATTTCAGTATAGGACAACTCCGACGCTTGGGCCTTAAAGGGATCCAGTCGGACTTTTCTTTCAGCCAAAGTTTCGTTATAATAACCCATGTTAAACTCACCCGAGTAAATTACATCGCCATTATAATTATAAAGGGTGCCTTGTCCATCATATTTATTGTCAGTATAATTACCTTCATAAACCAGTTGGTTTTCATCGAGATATTCTTTTCCCTCGCCGTTTAAAAGGTCATCCTGGTAGTATCCTTCCTGAACAAATCCGTCTTCCCAGGTCGTTTCTCCCGCTCCTTGAAAATGCCCTTTTTCCCATTTGCCATCATAGGTCCAGGCGATCTTATCATCCGTGGCCGCTACCGTAAATACACCCTCACCCTGGGGCAAACCCTGCACTAATTTGCCGGTATAGGTTCCGGTCTCTTCTCCAAATGCCAAAGACAAGGTGATCGCCTCATTTTTTACCGATTGACCCTTATTGCCAAAAATCCCCGGTATCAGCGAACATCCTGAAAGAGAAATCGCTAAACAAACGGTTAACAGTAATACCACTATTTTTTTCATGGTTATCCCACCTCTTTTCTTTTTGTCTTAGATTAAGTTAATCGCTTTTCTTAGAATGCAACTCATAAATTTAATATTCCCAACCCCGCTGATTCATCTCTTCAATGGCACTGGCGACCAGATCAACAAAGATTTCCAGCATCTGCTCGCCTTTTTCAATGCTGGCTTTGGTGGGATCGCCGGTAGCACCGGTGGCGGTAAGTTCTTTGATATCCCAGATAATATCTACCTTTTCATTAATTTTGATGACGTTTTCCGGCACTTGTGATATGGCATCTTCCAGCTTGACCAGTTCCGGGCGCAAAGCCATCATGATCGAGGTTTCACCTTCGCCACCATGCCCCAGTCCGTTCCAGACCTCAAAACGGTCGCCCATAATCGGCCCAACTTTGGTCCACCAGTCCGGCAGATACAGAAATTTTGCCTCTCGATGGCGATTTTTAACCTTATGAGCGGCAATTTCCAGCGCCGGGATATTGCCATCATGACCATTTAAAATATAAATGTGCTTGATCCCGTTGTTAATC
Source organism: Acetobacterium sp. (assembly GCA_022013395.1). Lineage (GTDB taxonomy): Bacteria > Bacillota > Clostridia > Eubacteriales > Eubacteriaceae > Acetobacterium. The sequence continues at coordinate 2,325 of JAKLQL010000552.1, read as the reverse complement.
AGACTCTCGAAAATATCTTCGGCTATGGCAATTTCTGTTTCATACCGCAGGGTAATCGACATCGGGTAACGGTTGTAATGGATGGATGTGCCAAACGGCACGCAGGGCAGCACCACCACATTGTTAAGCTTCTCGGCCACCCGTTTGGCGACCTCTGAGGGCACGAAAAAATCAGGTCCCAGACAACAATGCCAGCCATGGCTCTCGCAGGACCCAAAGGTCACAATAGCGGTTACCTGATCAGCCTTTTTTAACATCTCCTGAACTTCCAGCGCGGTCATTTCGTTAAGCATTACCTTTTTCATCACACAATTCCTTTCAAACAAAATGTTTTTTAGGCATTCGCCCAAGTTCCGTGAACTTTGCATTCAGTTTCGCACGAAACAATTTTTACACTGTACGTCGTACAGGCTATCGCCTGTTCGCCTACACGTTACAAAATTGTTTTCGTGAAGGCAATGAGCCAATCACAAGCTTGCTTGTAGTTGGCGACTGCCCGCGAACAATAAGAAATTCGCATAGCGATTTCTTATTGTTGTGGAAACTAAACGCAAAGTAACTTTCGTTCGACTCTTTTGAATTTTTTAATCGCCTAAAAATTATTATGGTTTATATTTACCCAATTTTTGACCCGTCATTTGTTGTAAAAGATAATTTTTATTAAATCCGGCTAGCCTCATCCAGCTGTTTGAGTTGGTCTAGAAATGCTGCCATCCACTGATTATCCTGAAGCATATACTCCGGATGGGATAATACTTCCTGGGGCGACTGCACATAATCCCCCGGAATCATTTCATCGCCGCAGTTTGTGATGAGATCTTCGATAATCGGCAAGGTATTTTCTAAATGAAATTGAAACCCAAAGACTCTTTGCTGGTAGACAAAGGCCTGGTTTTTACAGGCCGCGTTTTCAGCAATGATCGTGGCCTCCTGGGGCAGGTCGACAAAGGTATCGCCATGCCAGTGAAAGACCACTGGATTGTCCGGAAAAAATGAAAACAATGGGGACGCTTTCGCTTTTTCTGAAAACATAATCGGGAACCAGCCGATTTCTTTTTGTTTGTTTTGAACGACTTTTCCGCCGATGATATCCGCAATCAACTGACTGCCCAAGCACATGCCGATGACAACCTTGTTGGTTTTTATGGCGGCTTTGATCAATTCTTTCTCGGCCTTCAGCCAGGGATATTGATCCTCTTCATAAATATTCATCGGTCCCCCCATAACCACTAACCAGTCAAATTCGTTCACTTCCGGTAAAGCTTCATCGTTATGCAATTGTGTCGAGGTGACATCACATTGATTGGTTTTTGCCCATGCTAAAATACTCCCCGGATTTTCAAAGGGGACATGTTGTAAATAATGAATTCTCATAAGCTACCTTCCTATCTGATGATTTATAATATCGATTATTTTTATGTAAGTATATCATTTTAATCGTTTTTTCTAAACTTTTTTTGACAAATTCGACTCATTAAAAAAAGCCTATCCAGAATCGAATACGCTTTTTCTAATGGTACTTAAATTTTTGACCAGCAAAAATCTAAGCGGGAAGTGTTTTCTATATAAATGTAAATCAATGAAAGCAAGATAAATTCGGGGATGTCACACACCATCCCCGAGGAAGGGTATTAAATACTGACTTGGAGATGTCCTTGTATTCGAAGTGATTCTTCTATTAACTGTTGGTCAGGAGAAATACCAACCCCAGGCTACACACAATTGCCCGGGTTCTCAGGTGATGGCCAATAACATGTCAGTATTAAGCAGGCTCACCGGAAAACGAAAAAAATCCTTCTCCAATGGAGAAGGATAAAAGAATCATACTTAGAAATTTAAATATAATGCTCTTACAGTCCTCTAAATCGGAGGTTTTTATAAGAAATCACTACAAACAGGTCTTCTGGCTCAACAATCAACTTTCCATCTGCCTTCCCGTTAATTACTTAACAGTGGCTCTGAGACGGTCATCATGTTTTACAGCTGCGATTACAGCAAAGGATTTACACCTTTTTCCCTTGAATATAGGACAAGTTCACTATTTAATTGATTTCATTCTACACTAAGAATTTCTCTTTGTCAATAGCAGTTTTTCTGCAATACCGAAAGTATCGCGAGCTTACCAATCAGTTTCGCACGAAACAATTTCTACACTGTACGGCGGACATGCTATCGCCTGTTCGCCTACACGTTACAAAATTGTTTGTGGAAACTGCTCGGACGCAATCATTGTTCGGAGTTATTGAATTTCGCTAGTACTAACACGGTTTTTTACTTCACATCACCGGTAATAATAAAAATCGGGTTGGAAGCCTTCAGCATGGT
>JAKLQL010000004.1 GCA_022013395.1 Acetobacterium sp. | reverse complement strand
CTTCTGGGGTTGTGCTATGCTCTGTTGATTCTCCTTAGCTATCCCATTTATTTTAATATTAATTTTGTGTTTAGCATTAGCCAGCAGCTGATTAATCAAATTTTTAGTTTAGGCATGTACACGGGTCCAGGACATCCCAGTTTTATACTGGCCTTTTATGGATTGCTGCTTTATCAAATTATAAAAAGTTATCGTGGACGGATAGAACCGAATCAACTTACTGTTAACCCCGATAATGCCAGTAAATAAAAAGCGGCGCTGACGGTTCGCCAGCTGGAACACCGCCCCCTCCCAAACTATAAAAACAATCACATAGGGTAAAATTTAGCGCTATTTAAGCGCTCAAAAAGAAATACTGAGATCTGGGTAAAGGGACTGTTATTTTTAGATTAAGAAAGTGTTAAGTTACAAAGCCGCACCCATCAGTAATCCGTTTCAGCGATTAACCGAAAGGAAAAACCGCGGTACAGTGGGATTACAAGAATTGATTAGCGACGTCTGCGGATATTAAATGATTTTAATAACTTAATAACACGATAAAATGTCAGTGGTGTATTTAGAACAATTCAATTCTAAACGGTAAATTTAGTTAGTCACGCTAATGACAAGAATTTTGCCTGTTCTCGAATTGAGCATTATGGTAAAATAAACGTGTCAATGAAAACAACAATCATGCGAATTCAGTTCACTTATAAAAATGGCAAAAATGCCAGGAAAGAGGCAAATAAAGGAAAAACACCAGCATGGTCGAGACGGTTTCCTTTCAATGAGGGTATTATTTACGACGTCAAAGGCGTCTTTAATAAAAACTTAGAGAGAGGAAGTAATGGTGATGAGCGTATTAAAAAAAGAGAATGAATTTTTGGAGACCAGAGAACCAATAAAACCAGCCATGTTTCGGGTACTGTGTCCATATCGGGCTGGATGCCCCTATTTTGGGGAGATCAAATCAGTGGGGAAAAAGCGGCGATGTTATGGACGACTCTTTGATTTAGCCGACACCAATACCATTGTTTGGTTTCGGTATCGATGTCAGCGAACGAAGCAGGTCATGGTTATCAAACAAATGGGTTCAAAAATGTCTTTTTGGGATGAAGCCGAGCAGAATAGCGATTCGGCGGCCGGGATTCCCGATGTTTTTTACCCGATCCGATGTCCCGTTTGTGGACAGCGGATTCTGGATGTTTACGTCGAAGTCGGTGGATTCTTGTTTGAATTTAAATGTCCGACCCACCGCGATATCGTGATCTGGTACGGTCCCGATCAGGGCCACTGGAGCGATCATGATAAAAATGCAGTCAGTGCATAAAGTGCGGCACAACCCACTAAGAATATGAAAATCACATTGAGATCACAACATCAATTTAATATATCAGCATACATACTGAGTTAAACTGGGCCATCGAGCCACTAAACTACCGGATGTCGCTTTAAATCACAGCCAGCCTGTGAATTTTAAAGTGCATCCGGTTTTTTATTGCTCTGTTATGGGGCTGCTGGTTGTGAGTTGATGTTGGCGGTCGGGAACAACACATTAAAAATTTAAAAATACAGGAGGTTATTATGCAATCAAATCAAACCCTGGCGGAGGCCAGACCAATCAACGTAGAACCCGATGCCTTTTTGGCGGCTTTTCATCCGGGTCCTTATTATTTACGGACCTTTTCGGATACGGGTAAAGGGGCCGGGCGAAATTATCAGGTTAGTGCTGCCGAGCTGGCGGCGGCCGATTTTCAGGCCGGTTTGCATCTGGTCAATCAGCGGGATTGCCAGGGGGTCTTCTTTGTCGTCAATCCCGGCGGTCACCGGGACGATGCCATTACCAGGGTGGCCGCCCATTTTGTCGAGGCCGACGATCTGCCACTGGAGGAGCAGTACGCCAACCTCCAGACCTTCCCCCTGGAACCTTCGATTATTGTACGGACCCGCAAATCATTACACGGGTATTGGCTGTTGCAGCCACCGGAGAGCGCCACAGCGGATCAAGCCCCAAGCCTCAGTTCGTTCAGTTCGATCCAGAAAGCACTGGCTGCTGTTTTTAAAGGCGACCCGGTGATTTCCAATCGCAGCCGGGTGATGCGGTTGCTGGGATTTTTCCACAACAAGAAAGAGCCGGTGCTGGTCACCTGTCTCAAATTCGATCCCCAGCTCCGCTACACCCAGACAGACATTGATCTGGCCATTCAGAGCGTCAGCGAATCGGCGCCGTCACCAACCCCGGCCGCACCGGTGGCAGCGGAAAAATCCGGCAGCAGCCCAACGGCGATCAGCATTCCCGGTTTCTTTCCATCTGCCGCTGAGGTGGACCCCCAACGGATGATCAAGTCCTGTGAGTTTCTGATCCACGCCAAAGCCACCGCAAAAACTTTAAGCGAACCGCTGTGGTACGCCATGATCACCCAACTGGCCGGGCTGGCCGGTGGGGACGCCGCCATCCAGGCGCTGTCCCGGGATCACCCCGGCTATTCGCCAGCGGCCACTGCGAAAAAAATCGCCCAGTTTAACAGTACCGGGGCGGGACCCATGACCTGTGAAACACTCCGGGGCTGGGGTTATCACTGTCCCCGGCTGGGCAGTTGTCCGGCGAAATCGCCCTGGGAGCGCGGGAAGTCGCCGCTGCCAATCTGGTATTTGAAAAAGCCCAACGGCTATCGGCTGATGCCCGGGATACTGGCCAATGAACTGGCTAAACACAAGCGGATTTTTTATGCCGGGGAAGCCTACTACCAATATCTGGGTGGGGTCTATCAGATGGTGGACGACCGGCACTGTCAGAAGATTGTCCGTAAGTATCTGCGCCCGGATCATGTTCAGATGGCCCAGATCAATGATGTGTTATGCCAGTGGACCGTGGAAATCAGCCGCAGCGCCGAGGGCCTCAATCGGGATAAGCGCATCATCAATCTCAAAAACGGCCATTACGATCTGGTGACGCGGCAGCTGCTGCCCCATGACCCCGCCAGCCTATCCACCATTCAGTTGCAACCCCGCTATGATGAAAAAGCCGTTGCCCCGATTTTTAGGGCCTTCCTCGCAGACTGTTTGGATCAACCGACGCAGTTGCTGGTCCAGGAGATTTTTGGTTATCTGCTGATCCCGGAAACCTGTGCCCAGAAGGCTTTTGTGTTTATGGGTGAGGGCGGTGCCGGAAAATCGACCCTGCTGTCTGTGGCGCAGGATGTGCTGCTGGGAACGGCCAATGTGTCCAATATTCCCTGGCAGAATCTGGGGGATCGCTTTAAAACGGCGGAGCTGTTTGGGATGCTGGGTAATATTTTTGCCGATCTGCCATCCAAATCGATTGAAGATAACGGTCTGTTTAAAAGTATCACCGGGGAGGATTTCATTACCGCCGAGCGCAAAAACAAGGACCCTTTTTCTTTTAAAGCCACCGCCCGACTGGTGTTTTCCTGCAACAGCCTGCCCAAAAATCTGGGCGACCGCTCCGAGGCCTTCTACCGGCGGCTGATCATTGTGCCCTTTCTGCCACCCAAACCCCCGGAGCAACGGGATCTCCATCTCAAGGATAAGCTTAAGGGCGAAGCGGCGGGGATCTTAAACTGGGCGTTGGCGGGACTGGCGCGGTTACAGGCCAACCAGTATCGTTTTTCCAACTCGCCCCAAAGTGATGCCGCCCTGGCAGACTATCGGATTGCCGGCAGCTCGGTGCTGTCCTTTGTGGATGAGCTCTGTGTGATTAAAAACCAGACGCAGGTATCCGCCACCGAGCTTTTTCAAGCCTATGCCCATTATTGTCAGGATTCAGGACTGCGGCCGGTGAGTCAGAAACGCTTCTGGATGGAGTTAAAAGAAGCTTTTCCAGAATTGGAAAAGATCAGGGAACTGGTAACCCGGCGGATTCTGTATGCCGGAATTGAGCTTCTGGATTTTGAGGCAGCAGCTTAAAATAGGTTGCTTAGCGAAAAAATGGCAATTTGTTTGTGGAAACGAAGTAATTTACGAAAAATCGGAAAGGGTTGGTTTGGCTTATTAGCGCCATCGGAAAGGATGGAAAGGGTTTTTCCTATTATGGCGAAAATATTTTTAAAAATTCAATAATCATGATCTGGAAAAAACCGGGGTCAACCCTTTCCACCCTTTCCGAAATGGTCAGCCCGGTTGATCAAGGAGATTGCATTTCAATCCGAAATAATGCGTAATACTACTGTGCTCCCTAAACGAACCGATCCTACATCCGGGAGATTAATAATCGCCCGCCCCCCGAGAACCCATTCAAGGTTGCCCCCTCCGCTGATAGGGGCAACCTTACCAAATACAAATACCAGGAGGAAACCATGAAAGCTTTAAAAAACGAGATCACCCGATTATCCGGTCAGATCTTTCGCAACACTCAGTATCTCAAACAGTATGAGAACCAGCTGGCGCTTATTTACCGATCCACCCCGGAAACGGCCCATCGCACCCGGGAACGGATTGACCGTTTAACAATGCAGATCGAAGCCGACAGCCGGATGGTTGAAAAACTCAACGCCCAAATGATCGCAACCATTGAAGCGCTGAACGACTGGCGGATTCAGGAAATTCTGACCCGCCGTTATATCAATCAGGAATCATTTGAAGCCATCGCCGACGCCATGAATTATGATCTCCGCTGGATTTACCGGCTTCATCAGCAGGGGCTGGAGCTGACCAATCCGCTGGGAGCGTGGCTGGCAAACCCGGCGGTATAAGATGCGGCAAACGTTCACCAGCCTTTTGCAATTGGCTGCTTAAAACGGTATAATGG
>JAKLQL010000551.1 GCA_022013395.1 Acetobacterium sp. | reverse complement strand
CTATCGAGATTGGATTTCTTTACGACAATAATGGGGAAGACTGCAAAAGCAATCATTAAAGCAATAAAGATTACAAAGTAAATCATACTTAATGGTTCGCCAGCATAATAAATGGTACCATTATCAAATCCAAATGTGCCTGAAACGGCGAGAATAATTGTGGCCAAAACGATGAATACCAGGTTGAACCATTCCAGATGTTTGGTTTCTTTTTTTCGCAACATCATAAAAAGAAGGCCTGGAATTAAACCGGTTAATCCGCTGGCGAGAGTAAACCCAATAAAAAATGGGCCGCCGGGCTTAATAACAAAGCACAGCAGATCTGAAATAAAACCAACGGCAAAACCGGCAAGTGGTCCTAACAAGATACCACTAAGCATGATCGGCAGCGCAGTAATGTTCAACCTTAAGGAAGGAAAACCACCAAGAGGGATATACACCTCAAACAGAATTTTCAGCACGATGCTGATGGCAATGAGCAGTCCACAATTGACAACAATCCGAGTCCGTGTGGAACCACTAATAAAAGCATTACTTTTCATAAAACCTCCTTGATTTTAAAGTAATGCTTCCGCAACCTACAATCTGCATTGTAACAGCGGAAGCGACAAGATACCGCAATGGTCACATTTCGTTTAAAGGCAACTTCCCATCCTTTAACACTTTACGCATCTTGTCTACTCTGGTATTTAATTGACATCATTTTAACACAGCGGTAAAGGTTTACACAAGGATAAATTATTATCGGTTTTTTCAAAACTACCGAGGCATTTTATCGAATTTTGGGTAAATATATTATCAATATGTTTATTAATTAACAAAATATAATTAGAAGGAGAGTAAAAAAATGAAAAAGCTATGCAAATGCAGTGTCTGCGGTTATACAATGGAAGGTGTCGAAGCGCCAAATAACTGTCCGAAATGTGGGTCTCCCCAGGAAAAATTCGAGACTTTAAGTGAAGAGGGTGCCAAAAAGGTTTATGATTCTTATGTCACTAATGATATTCACATGGAAGTGATTGGACTGGCAGAGAAAATTATTCACCTTTCAAGAAAGGGTGCGGATATCAATCTGGATCCCGCTTGTTTACATATTTTTCAAAAAGCCGAAGCAGATTGCTATGTCATTAAAGAAATGTGCAAAGCAGAAATAGCTGGACATGTCTCAAAAGGCAAATGGTAAAAAAATATTGAAGTGGAGCAGCAGTTTGTGTTATGATAGTGCAGTAAGTTTTTTACTGCTGGCGTGGCACAGATGGTAGCGCAACTGATTCGTAATCAGTAGGTCGGGGGTTCGATTCCCCCCGCT
>JAKLQL010000550.1 GCA_022013395.1 Acetobacterium sp. | reverse complement strand
GTCATAATGGGGTTGGTGACCACCGAAAAATGAAAGATCGGTCGATCCACCTTTAAAATCCGCAGTGGCATGTGTTTGGTGCCAGCCGGATCAATCGTGGGCAAACACTTGATTCCGGCCATTGGCTTTGGCCAGATACATCCGATCATCCGCTTTAACAATCAGTTTTTCAATAGTGATTATTTCCCGGGGAAAATCCCGGCAATCCGATACGCCGCCGCTGAAGGTATAGGGAATTTCAAAATCATTGTAGTGTACCGGTTTGGCTTTGACAATTGCTAAAATCCGATCAAATATTTGTTTCAGGTCTTCTTTGTGGGTGTCCGCCGCAACGATGATAAACTCCTCACCACCTTGCCGCCCCAGCAAATCAGTGGTGCGGATGTTGGCCTGAATCACCTGCGTCAGTTCAATCAGGGTGGCATCCCCAGCCAGATGCCCATAGGTATCATTAACACGCTTAAAGAAGTCCAAATCCAGAATCGCCACCGCCACACATTGTCCGGCTTGGAGATAATCGTCGATATGAAGCTGGAGCTGCTCCGATACATATTTGCGGTTATAAATATTCGTTAAGGGATCGCGTTTTGATATCTCCAGGATCTGTTGATGTTGATTCTGAAGTTCAATGGTCAGCCGTTTATTGACCAGCAAAATAATGCTGTTGGTCTGAAAAAGCGTTAACATCAGGTAAGCGATCAGGATCAGTTTATCAAAACTGCCAGCCAGCAGGTAAACCGACGTTAAATTGGGGTCGATAAAATAGTCCAGTACGCGGATCGCATTAACCACCGTGAATATCCCAAAACTGGCCCGCAGGGCGCCCGTTGAAGCACGCATCGCGGGATCAATGTTTTTCCCCATCAGCAGAAAGCATTCTAAATTGATGAACATAAAAAAGAAACTGAAATTGAGATTCCGTATCGCCATACTGGGCTCAATGAAAAAAAAAGTGCCATGGATTAACAAAAAACAGATAAAAAGGATCAGGTTTAAATGGATCTTCGGTTTTTGCCTGAAAAAATAGGCAATACCGAGATAAGCAGCAATGGCCCCGATAATGACTAGGGTTGTCGCGACAAAGACCGAGAGCCAGTCAGGAATAAAGCTGCGCAGGGCAATCAAAAAAACAGCCACGGTCTGCAGTGAAATATCAAGCACCCAATAGCGGATCGATGGGAAGCGCTTGCGATTCTGAACCCATAATAAACTGATAAAGTGGACACAGATCAGATTCGTAAGGACAAGCGTAATGGCGATGGTGCGGATATCAATAATGGCCATGAATAATAGCTCCAATTCTGAAATAGTTTAGCCTGGACGGGTAAAAAAGGGGTGGTGAAAATGAGTAATCTGATGTTCCAACCCATGAATTTGACAATCAATTTATATTAGCCATTATATTATACCTAGATGCGATCGTTTAGGATAGCAGAAATTTTAAAATGAAAAAATGGCAGCGAAGCAAAACCAAGCCTATTTTAAGATCGTCCGTGATTTTTTTACCAGACAAAGTTTTTGGAAAGAGTAGAAAAAGGCGATAATTTACACCAGATATATTTTGAAATCTGGTGATAAAAGCGTATAATAAAAAAATAAAACTAAAATTTTCAAATTAAGTATCGTTTGTACCAAGATAAAATATCAGAGCAGGGAAAGGGTAGCAACATGGATAAAAATCCCCACAAAGGCCATCGGCAACGCGTCAAAAACCGGGTCATCAACGAAGGTATCGACAGTTTTGAGGATCATCAGATTCTCGAGCTGCTGCTGTTTTACTGCATCCCGATGAAGGACACCAACGAACTGGCGCATCGGCTGATTAAGCATTACGGCTCGCTGTCCGGGGTGTTTGATGCCGATCCCAAGGATCTTTGCGACCAGATCGGTATTACCGAAAACACCGCCGTTCTGCTGTCCCTGATCCCAGCCTTAGCGCGGCGTTATCAGCAGGGTAAGTTCCGGGAAAAGGCGGTCTTAAACAGTACCACCAAAGCCGGCGAATATACCATGGTTCTGTTTACCGGGCGTCTCAATGAGGCCTTTTATGTGATCTGTCTGGATAGTCAGAACAAGGTCAACCAGGCCACGCTGCTCCACGAAGGCACCATCAACGAAGCGCCGGTTTACCCTCGACTGATCGTCGAAACCGCCCTGCGTCATCAGGCCGCCAGCATCATCCTGGCTCACAACCACCCCGGCGGCAGCCGGAAACCCTCCCAGGCCGATCTCGATGTCACCCGCAAGATCAAACTGGCCACCGAAGCCAT
>JAKLQL010000549.1 GCA_022013395.1 Acetobacterium sp. | reverse complement strand
TATTCACCAAGATTGTTTTTTGAGATTGATTCTTTAATAATTTATAGTCTTCACTAATCAATAGCTCTGAATCGAGATTGCTGACTGCTAATTTACCTTCAGCTAAATACATCGCGCGAGCTAGATGAGCTGTTTCATCAGGCGTATCCAAAATTGGAGTGATCAAGGAAAAAACGATGCCAAAGCTTAAAATAATAATAAATGCATCTCGCTGTAACTTCTTTCCTGTAAAAAAAATTATCAACACAGTTATGATGAGTACAATACCCATCACAAGCGGAACCGTATTAACCAATCCACCAAAAAAGAATAAAAAGGATAAAAATATCAGTCCACCGATAGTTGCATACAACCATCGGTCCTTGAAGTCAGAAAGAACAACCGACCAAATCGCAGCAGGTTTTATCTGTCTGATTTGTCTTATTATTATTTCTATTCGGTCCATTAATCTTTGAACCATAATTCACACCTCTTAAGTTGTATTGACTTCACAGTGAGATTTAAATATCAATATCCACTCTCAAATACGGCCTTAAACGTCATAAAAAAAACTTTGACATCAAACCATAATGTCCATTTTTCAATATATTCGATATCACACTCGATCCGTTTATGAATCGAGGTATCGCCCCGCCAGCCCTGAACCTGAGCCCAACCTGTTATTCCCGGTCGAACATGGTGCTTGATCATGTACTTGGGAATTTCATGTTGAAATTGGGTAACATAATGGGGACGTTCAGGTCTGGGGCCAACAATACTCATGTCTCCTTTTAAGACATTGACGAATTGTGGCAGCTCATCAATACTTGTTTTTCTGATAAAAGCACCGAATTTTGTTTTTCTCGGATCATTTTCAGTGGTCCATCCGATTTCACCGGGGATCGATGCATCGCTCCGCATCGATCTGAATTTATAGATCCAGAATTCCTTCCGGCCCATCCCAACCCGAATCTGTTTATAAATAACTGGCCCTGGTGAAGTGACCTTAACCAGAATTGCGGTAATAATCATAATTGGTGATACTAAAATTAATATTATCAGTGACAACATGATATCTAAAGCTCGTTTTATCCATTTATTTAAGGGCTGATCCAATGGAATATAACGGGTATTGATCAGCGGAATCCCATCCAATTCGTCAAAGTAAGCCTTTGTTCCCTGAATTAAGTGAAAATAATCCGGAATAATCTGCGTTTTGATTCCCTGATACTCACAAATATCAATTACTTCATCAATTCGTTTGTAGCTGGTATTAGGCAGCGCAATAATAACCTCATCGACCTGATACTCTTCCAGGATTTCATTCATTTCCCGGGTGGTTCCCAAAATGGGGATCCCATCTTTATCACTTTTATGGTAATAGTCATCGACGTATCCGGTAACCTTATACCCTAATTGCCGATCACCGGCAACTTTTGCAGCAAAAGTCTGGCCAATGCTGCCGGCTCCGACGATGATAATATACTTGATATTAAAACCGCGTTCCCGCGCCATTCTTAAAATCTTTCGAATAGAGCCTCGTTCGACGATCATTAAAACAGTCGAAGTTAAAAAGAAAATTCCTAACATATAGCGGGAAAAATGGATACTTTTTGTCGTAAATAAGTAAGACATCAGAATGGTAATTCCGATGATATTAGAAAGAATGATTTCCCTGAACTCTTTGAAAAACTGTTGTTTCCGATAGGGTTGATACAGTCCAAAAGTTGTGAACAAAATGAGGTAAAGAGGAATGATAATAATGAGGAGATCAATATATGCACCCAGATTCATAGTACGCACACCATCATCAAAAAATGGCGATACAAATCGAATATACCATGCAAATAACAGCGAAGCCGTCACAACACATATATCGAACAATACCAAAATCAGATTAAAAAAACGCTGATTGCTTTTTATCATTTTTAATCGCCTCTCATTATAAATTCCTAAACCGTTTCGTAATTGCCAAACACAGATATTATTTTCTGCGATTATTCTTTGCTAAAGCTCTTTTCTTCATAATGGTTGTCCCGGTAATCACGAACCATCTCGTTAATTTATGATACTTTTTCTGATAATGCTTATTATAAAAAATTGTCATGGAATCATAAAAGGCGGCAATTACTTGGGGATTTCGTTTTCCAATGCCGCTGGCTTTTTTATGATGAAAGATGCGAATTTCCGGATAATACATCACCTGGTAACCAGCGTTCTTAATCCGATAACACCAGTCGATGTCTTCTCCGTACATAAAAAAATCCTCGTCTAACGGTCCAACCTGATCAATCACTGCTCGAGGAACCAGCATAAATGCACCCATGATACAATCGATGGAACACGTCTTGTTTTCATCTACATAAGTCAGGTTATATGCCCCAAAATGAACATTATCTGGAAAAGCGGTATCCAGATTCAGGCTATGATATAAACCATTTAGCGGTGTTGGAAAACTTCTTTTGCAAGCTGGGTCCAATTTCCCGGATGGCAAAAGTATTTTGCACCCCAGAGCACCAATGTGTTTATGATCTTTTATAAAAGCGATTGCCCCTTTTAAGGTATTAAGTTCAACAATGGTATCCGAATTAAGTAATAGAATATAATCGCCCTTTGATTCATTAATGCCGATGTTATTCGCCTTTGAAAAACCCAGGTTTTCGGTATTTTTAATAATTGTCACGCCGGGAAACTGTTTTTCAATGGCTTCGACACTGCCATCTTGCGAAGCATTATCGACAAGGATAATTTCATAGTCCAATCCTTTGGTATTACTTTTAATAACGGAGTCGATACAGTTTGATGTCAATTCTTCTGTTTTATAATTAACAATGATAATTGATAAATCCATTTCAAGCCTTTCTTAAGCCGTTTTGTCTTTCAAAAGACATTATATTTTACCATACACTTTTTAAATATGGAAGGAAAGATATCCAAAGTGTTTTTATTTCCTCAATTTATTTGCTGCAAACCGCAAAACGTTGATCAGTAATTGCACCTCAATAAACAAATAATGGCTCAGATTTTTGAATGCGAATGGTACCTTATCGATTTTCCCAAGCGTCATAAATCCTT
>JAKLQL010000548.1 GCA_022013395.1 Acetobacterium sp. | reverse complement strand
GGTTTTCTCCTTTATTTAAATCGCTTTTGTTTTGCGAAACGATTCGATCCGCATTAAATACATTATAATCAATTGAATCTTCAAAAGCAATGCCGTTTTCCCGAAACAACTGTGAATATACGAAAGGAAATAGCGGTTCTCCGGTAACTAAATGATTTTAAAGAGTGTATTGGGTAAAACACTATGATATACTATACAGAATTTAATAAACAAAAGCTCCTGGCTGATGGAGCTTTTATAAAACAGGGGGAAGGGGTCATGGATAAAGACATCAACGGCAAAAATAATGACAATAATGTAATCGATTCAAGGAAAATCCCTGCGGATTCAAAAAAGACGCATAAAAAAATCGGTATCTGGATTTTTACCTACCTCCTAAGACCTTCGGTGTTGGGTATTCTTGTTTTATTTGGACTGCTCTGCTTTGTTTTATATCTTAATCCGGTTATTGGAATGGGCGATGATGGCAGCACCGCTGGGGTTATTGCTGGAAGTGATTTATACGATCTGGGTGAATTGAGTCCCCAGGAATCGATGGAGTATTTTCAAAAAGACTGGGGGATCAGGCAGTATTATAATGATGCTCCCAATATCCAGATCACATCGCAGACGCCCTTTCTCCTCACCGGAAAGAGACTGGACATGGCCTTTACTTGGGACTGGCTGTTTGATATGCGGTTTTACGCCGCTGTAATTACAGTATTTTATCTTCTGGCTATGTATTTATTATTTGAAACAGTAACCTATGGCAAACGTTCAAAATGGACCTATGCAGTTGTCGCTTTGGGGGTTGTTATTTTTGGGGATACAGCCTATACAGCCTGGATCAATTCCTTTTATACCCAGGCCCTTAGCTTTTTTTTGATCATCATTCTGGGAACCTCCCTCATTTTAATGGGACAGGAAAAACTCAGTGATTTTCTGCTGGTCAGCTTGTATTTTTTAAGCAGCCTACTTTTTTGTTTGCTCAATCAGCAATATGCTTTTCTGGGTGTTTGTCTGGGGATTTTGGGATTCAACCTGAAATATATAAATCCCCGAAAGCGATACAAAGATCTTTGTCGGATTTGTGGCAGTTTGCTGATTGTGGTGTCACTGGTGGGCTGGATTTTTATGCCCAATGGTTTGACAAACCTCAGTAAATATCACAGTATGACCCGCGGTGTTTTGATGACTGCTGAGAATCCGGAAACAGCTTTGGAATATTTTGGAATCAATCCTCAATATGCAGTCTTAACTGGAAGTTCTTACTATGAGGCGATTTCTCCAGCGACCATGAATAGTTCTGAAATGCAAAATAATTTTTTCAAGAAATTTAATCCGGTGAGTGTTGCCGTTTATTATGCGGGCAATCCCAATCAATTATATAGCATGCTCAATCAATCCGTTGACAGCAGTTTTAATATCCGGCCTTCCTGGCTCGGTAATTATGAAATCGCCCAGGGCTATCCGCCGGGAACACAAACCAAATTTTTTACGATCTGGAGTACCTTCAAGTCGGAGATAATGCCTGGAAATTTTGGATTTGTGACCATCTGGATGGGTATGATTATCGTCATCTATGTGCGAAATTTCCGAACCGGTATTATTGAAAAAAATAAACGAAACACACTGCGGTTTATCGGCCTGATGACGTGGCTCTTTATCGGTCTCTGGCAAT
>JAKLQL010000547.1 GCA_022013395.1 Acetobacterium sp. | reverse complement strand
AAGGCGACTTTTTCAAGAGCTAATTCCATGTCTTTTTTAATCAGCGCCGCTTCGATGGCGTCGGCGACGACTTCCATATCTTCTTCTACCAAACCACGGGATGTAATAGCAGGAGTACCCACCCGGATTCCACTGGTGACAAAAGGACTTTCCTTGTCATAAGGAATGGCATTTTTATTGGCCGTAATATTGACCTTGCCCAGGGTTTCATCGGCTTCTTTCCCGGTTAATCCAACTTTACTGACGTCAAGCAGCATCAGATGATTATCAGTACCGCCAGAAACAATTCTAAAGCCGCGTTTTTCAAGGGCTGCTGCCAGCACTTTGGCGTTTTTGACCACTTGTTCCTGATAAGCTTTAAACTCTGGTGTTGCTGCTTCTTTAAAGGCGACTGCTTTGGCGGCGATCATATGCTCCAATGGTCCCCCTTGGGTGCCAGGGAATACGCCCTTATCAATCTGTTTGGCATATTCTTTTTTACATAAAATAATGCCACCTCTTGGGCCTCTTAATGTTTTGTGAGTGGTGGTGGTTACAAAATCTGCGTAGGGTACCGGGCTTTGGTGCTGTCCAGCCGCCACAAGACCAGCAATATGTGCCATATCAACCATCAGATAACAACCGGCTGCCTTGGTTAATTTTGAAATGCGTTCAAAATCGATGGCTCTTGGATATGAACTGGCACCAACAACTACTAATTTAGGATTGTGCTCTTTAATGAGTTTCTCTATTTCATCATAGTTAATGGTTTCAGTTTCCTGATCCACACCATAGGATATAAAATTATAATATTTACCCGAGAGATTGGCTGGACTACCATGGGTTAAATGGCCACCCTGATCTAATCGCATTCCTAAAACGGTATCTCCCGGTTCCAGAATACCCATGTATACAGCAGTATTTGCCTGAGCACCAGAATGTGGCTGCACATTGGCATGCTCCGCGCCGAATAAAGCTTTGGCTCGATCAATGGCGACCTGCTCAATGGTATCTACATGAACACAGCCTCCGTAGAACCGATGTCCCGGGGTACCTTCGGCATATTTATTGGTTAAATGGCTCCCCATGGCAATCATCACAGCTTCCGACACAAAGTTTTCAGAGGCGATCAGCTCTAAATGACTCTGTTGTCGCTGCAATTCCTTTTCCATGAGTTCATAAATCTCAGGATCTGCAACTTTTACTTTTTCAAAATACATACTTTCCTCCATAAAACTCTTTCTAATAGTCATTTCGCCGATTTGACAGCCTTTCTAAAGAAGCAGCAATACTTTTTAAAGAGATCGATATTTCTTCAACTTTTACCTTAAAATAAAAGACAAACATAATACCTGACATCAAAAAAAAGATCAATAATATCGGGATAATACTCCAGGCTACTCCAGCCATGTCATTAATAAACTCATTCATATTGTCCTCCATTAGGCGAGTGTCTCCCAACAGGCGACACTTGTACGGCAATAACATTTACTATTGTAACACTTTATTCTAACATTGCAATACACTTAGAACTATTTTTTGTGATTTGTTAATTATATTAAGAATTGAGAGGATAGTCGAACTCCAAAATTCTCAGGATCGGCAAAAAACAGATAACGACAATTGTTTATCAGCTTTTCACCCAATCGGGCTCCTGTCTAATCCAACAATTGTCGCTATTTTCGTATTTATAATAATTGATATCTGATTGACTTATTCGACAATTTCAACGCTATCGCCAGCTTTGATGGTGCCACCTTTTAAAATGATCGTAAAAATACCTTCCCTTGGCATAATACAATCCCCCACCTGTTGAGCAATTTCACAGCCAGCATGACATTCTTTGCCAATCTGGGTCACTTCCTGGAGTGTTTCACCAATTTTTAGTTTTGTTCCCACCGGCAGTTCGTACACACAGATTCCTTCGGTGGTGATGTTTTCGGCAAAATTCCCGGCACATAGTCCGGCTGCGCCCATTTCAATCATTTTGTCGATGCTTTCTTGACCTAGCAGGCTGACTTGACGATGCCATTTACCGGCGTGGGCATCTCCTTCTAAACCAAAATCTTCAATAAAATTACCAACCGGAATTGGTTTTTTCATTTCACCTTTTTTCTCACTGATATTAACTGCGATAACTTTTCCACTCATTTTATTTCTCCTCAATTTTATAATTCCGTGAGCTTCGCTGTCTGTTTGCATAAAGCAATTATGAAAACAGACAGCAAAGCAATCAACGTTTAATTTTTAGTTCTATTTCTGATTTGGATTAATAAATACCCCGGATTTACCTCCGGTTTTTTTAGCCAGATATATATTTTCAATGGTCATTTCTTTATCAACTGCTTTGCACATGTCATAAATGGTCAACGCGGCCACTGAAACAGCGGTTAATGCTTCCATTTCCACTCCAGTTTGCCCGGTATTCTTGACAGTTGCCTCAATTAAAATTCTTGAATTTTCTTCATCAATTTGAAAATTGATATCACTTCCGGAGATAAAAATATTATGGCACATCGGAATCAGATCCGCCGTCCGCTTAACCCCCATAATCCCGGCAATCTGGGCTACGCCCAATACGTCGCCCTTTTTCATCTGTCCGTCAATCACCTTTTGGAGGGTTTCTTTTTTCATCGCGATTGACCCTTTGGCAATCGCCACCCGTTCGGTGCTTTTTTTCTCAGTGACGTCGACCATTTTACTCCGTCCCGCTTCATTAAAGTGGGTGAATTCTAAATTTTCCTTGTCCATGTCAACCTCCAATCTCGTTCATATTTCTTCGCAACTGCTTTTCATGCTCGTTAATGTGATGCTTCTCCGGTTTATCATCGATTGCCTGCAGTAAAATTTCCTGATAACTTTTTCCTTCTTTATGCAGTGCTACCAGATCAATCTCATAGTCCGAATGGAGACAGGGTTTGATCTTACCATCAGTGGTCACCCGGATCCGATTGCATTCACTACAAAAATGCTTACTGATGGGATTGATCAGCCCGACTCTGCCTTTGGCTCCCGGTAATTGATAATATTCTGCCGGTCCCGTTTTATACGGCTCCAACAGTGGGGCTAGTGCCGGCATCCGTTTTAACACCTCATTATTGGCAAGATATTTATTTTCAGCAAAGCCGCTGGACGCACCCAGAGGCATCAGTTCAATAAAGCGCACATAGACATCTTCCTCTCTGGTGTAATTCACAAAAGCTTCAATTTCATCGTCATTGAAATCTTTAATCAGCACCGTGTTGATTTTAATGGGATGCATCCCCACCGCTTTAGCTGCTGCAATCCCAGCAAGAACATCTTCAAGATGTCCCCATCGGGTGATCTTGTGAAATTTATCGGGATTAAAGGTATCCAGACTGATATTTACCCGGTTTAAACCGGCTTCTTTTAAATCCTTGGCATATTTAGGTAACAGAATCCCATTAGTCGTCATGGTCAAATCCTTGATGCCGGGAATCTTACCGATTTCTCTCACTAAATCAACAATCCCATGGCGTACCAGCGGTTCCCCACCGGTTAGCCGAATCTTATCAACGCCCAAATTAACGCCAGCTTTAATCAAATCCAGAATTTCTTCAAAAGAGAGATTATTTTGATGGTGGTGTTTTTCAACGCCTTCTTCCGGCATACAGTAGATACATCTTAAATTGCATAAATCGGTGATAGAGATACGCATATAATTTATTTTTCTTCCAAAATGATCATTCATTTGCTACCTGCTTTCTGCTTTCCCCCTGTGATGGCTAGGGTTCTTCTACTTTTTCCGCTTTTCAACCCATCTTCACCATCCGGTTTAGTTCTATCTCAATCGTTTTCATTCATAACTAGATCAAACAATTTATTACATGAACTGATCATCATGTCTTGGGCAACCAATAAACCGCATCCAATTGTTAGTGTTTTTATTGTTAAACTACAGATTTTTTCTCTTTACCTACCAATTTTTCCCTTTTTAAATACTGTAACTCTATTCTAACGATTTTTACCAGAAAAAACAATATTAATTCCTGACTTTAATTATTTGTTAAAAATTGTTATACTGTATCAAAAGGAGGCGATACTATGTCACGCTATGAACGAAACTTCCCGGCTTTTTCTCAAGAAGAATTCGAACGGATTCAAAATGCCTCAATTTGTGTGGTGGGTTGTGGTGGTTTAGGCGGCTATATTATTGAAATGCTGGCCCGGATCGGAATTGGATCACTCATCCTGATTGATGGCGATGTTTTTGAAGAATCCAATCAGAATCGGCAAATATTTTCCACCGAAAAAAATCTTGGCACCCCTAAAGTCAAAGCAGCAGCTACACGAGTAAAGCTGATTAATAAAGAGGTCAATGTCACCTACTATCATGATTTTCTGGATGAAGAAAACGGCGCATTCCTTATCGGCGATGCCAATCTTGTGGTGGATGCACTGGATAATGTTCCCGCCCGGATGATTGTCCAGACGCTTTGCAAACAGAAAAACATCCCCCTGATCCATGGGGCTATTGGCGGCTGGTTTGCCCAAATAACCACGGTCTTCCCCGAAGATGACACCCTTTCCCGACTTTACGCCGGTGAGAAAGAACATGATTCCAAAGCATTGGGCAACCCATCTTTTACGCCGGCGCTGGCTGCATCTCTGGAAGTATCCGAGGCTTTAAAAGTAATCACCGGCAAGGAAGAGCTTTTGCGCAACAAGCTTTTGTATATTGATTTATTGTCCAACGATTTTTTTACATTTAATATTTAGGAGGAACATATGTATCGAACTGGAATAATGACCTTAAGCGATAAAGGCTCCAAGGGCCAACGCGAAGACAAAAGCGGTCCCATGATTCAAACCATGTTAGCAGAGATGGATCTTTATGAGGTAGTTAAAACCGTTATTCTGCCGGATGATCTGGAGACCATTAAGGAAGGTCTGATTGCGTGGGCTGACGAAGATCACCTTGATTTAATTCTGACCACCGGCGGCACCGGGTTTTCCCAGCGGGACTGGACGCCCGAAGCCACGATTGCCGTTTGTGATCGCATGACCCCAGGTATTCCTGAAGCCATGCGCTATCACAGTCTCCAAATTACCCCAAAAGCGATGCTCAGCCGAAGCGCCGCCGGCATCCGTAAGCAAACTCTGATTATTAACCTTCCCGGTAGCCCCAAAGCGGTCAAAGAAAACCTGGAAGCGATTTTACCGGCGCTTGATCATGGTTTGGAGATGCTGCTAAGCTCTGGCTCCGCAAATTGCGCGGAACCCATCAAATAAATATGCATAAAACCAATTAAAAACAGCGTATCCCACCAAATAGTGAGGTACGCTGTTTATTAATTCATTTTACTAAAGTTCCATCCCATTTAGGATATCGCGTAATTGGACTAATTCATCAGCAGTTAATGTGATTCCTTTACGCATTTTTTCGTGATCAGCATTCCAGTCTCTCAGATCATACTTAGGATCCCGTTCATTCCAGCTGACCAGATTCAACTCTTTTTGCCACCCGCTTGGCAATTCACTGAGGACGCCAATTTCTTCTACAACTTTAAATGTAATCGCAGCCATACTAACCTCGCATTATAATAATTCGTCAAGTTTACCACTAAACTCGATTTCTTTCAGTTCTGAAAAACCGCCAATAAATGTCTCCCCAATAAAGACAAAAGGCACTGTGTAATGACCTGTCTGATCTTGTAGTTGGCGACGTGTTTGCTCGTCATTATAAATATCAATATCGGTGTACTTCAATCCTTTTTCTTCCAGAAGTTCTCTTGCTGCTCTGCAATATGGGCAGTGGGCCCAAGTATATAACTTTATTTCTTTCATTTTAATCGGTCACCTTTCTTTTTTTTATTTCCAAGTCTTTTAATTTCGTAGTATTCTTTCATTTTAACCCTTATTTCCCAAGTGTCAACAAATAATTCTTAAATAATTGTAGAATTATTTAGTCAATTATCGTATTATTAATCTAATAACGATAAAAGGAGATTACCCATGCAAAATGTAACCATAGTGGATCATCCACTAGTCATGCACAAATTAACCCATCTTCGAAAGATGGAAACCCCTTCTCGAGAATTCCGAGAATTGGTAAAAGAACTGTCCAGCCTGATGGCCTGGGAAGTTACTAAACATTTTCCACTAAAAGAAATTGACATTGAAACCCCCATCTGTAAAACGACCCAAAAAGTTCTGGCCGAAAAGGATGTGGTCATTGTCCCTATTCTACGGGCAGGTTTAGGCATGGTTGAAGGTTTTACCAATATTATCCCCAAGGCCAAAATTGGCCACATCGGTCTGTATCGTGATCCCGAAACCCTTCAGGCCGTGGAATATTATAAAAAACTGCCTTCGGACATCGCCGAAAGAGAAGCCATTATTGTCGACCCCATGCTTGCCACCGGCGTTTCTGTGATTCATACGATCCGACTTTTAAAAGAAGCCAACTGCCCGAACATTAAAGTGGTGCACATTCTTGCCTGTCCCGAAGGTATTAAGGCCGTCACCACCGCTTATCCCGATGTTCCCATTTTTTGTGCCGCCATTGATGACCACTTGAACGAACATGCCTACATTGTTCCTGGCTTAGGAGATGCCGGAGACCGACTCTTT
>JAKLQL010000546.1 GCA_022013395.1 Acetobacterium sp. | reverse complement strand
CTGCAACAGCCAATAATGGGGTCGGCATCTCTGGTGTTGCCGGATCGGCCAGTATAAAAATTGCCCCTTATCGCGTCGGTACTAAAGGTCTCATGGTCAGTAATATTTGTGCTGCGCTGATGGATGCTGCTGATCGTTCGGATATTAAGGTTATTAACATGAGCTATGGCGGTTATGAATATAATAACAGCGAAGCCGCCGCCATTCAATATGCAAAAGACCGCGGCAAGGTGCTGGTCGCAGCATCTGGTAATGAAGGTGAACCAACTGACAATGAAGCCGGCTTACTTTCTTATCCGGCTTCGTATGAAGGTGTTATTTCAGTGGCGGCCACCAGCAGTTCCAATAATCGGGCTTCTTTTTCACAATATAACAATATGGTCGATTTGGCAGCCCCTGGTGAAAACGTGTATACTACTGATATGACTGGTGGATATACCTCCGATAGCGGGACTTCCTTTTCATCTCCGATCGTCGCCGGAGCCTGTGGAGTATTGTTAGCTGAAAACTCCAATCTAAGTGCTGCGGAAGTTGAAAACCTCCTTGAAACGACTGCTCTTGATTTAGGTAATTCCGGCAGAGACGATTATTTTGGGTATGGTTTAATTCAGCTGGATCAGGCGTTAGCGAAAGCTGCCGCCATTAAGCCTAAACCACTAACTGCCATTAGTCTGAATAAATCTACCACATCCATTGAAACTGGAAATTCCGAAACTCTGACCGTGAGTTATTCCCCGGAGAATACTACCGATGACAAAAAAGCAACCTGGGCTTCGTCCAATACTGCGGTTGCCACTGTGAATGGATATGGTAATGTAAATGGTATCACGCCTGGAAACTGTACCATCACGGCAAAGGTTGGTCGGTTTGCGGCAACTTGTCAGGTGACTGTTCCCAATCAGGCTGGCAGTATTTCAGTTGGGTACCAAACCCATATCCAAAATATTGGCTGGCAGGATTTGAAGTATAATGGCGAACTAAGTGGTACTCAAGGGTTAGGCTATCGGCTGGAAGGGATTAAAATCTCCTTGGATAATCAAGGTTACGACCTAGGAATCGCATACAAGACTCATATTCAAAATATCGGCTGGGAACCGGATTGGCGGTATAATGGCGCATTGAGCGGTACTTCTGGAGAAGGTCTGCGATTGGAAGCCGTTCAGATTCAATTGACTGGTGCTGACGCCAATAAGTTTGATCTTTACTATCGCACTCACGTGGAGAATTTAGGCTGGCTGGGCTGGGCTCAGAAAAATGAAGATTCAGGATCTGCTGGTTTCGGTTACCGCCTGGAAGGGATTGAAATTATGGTCCTCGAAAAAGGAACACCTTTTGACACATCTGGTGATGCTTACATCACTAACAACGCACTGTAAAAAAACGCCGGGGGGAATAATTTTTCACCGGCGTTTTTTTGTCTTATTTTTTCTCTATTCTATTTTAATTATTTCTATTTTTTTATTCAATTGTTTTTAATGATTCAACCATACTAATCCGCTTAATAATCGGCGTCATCAGAATATTGACAATAAAGGTAAATGCCAGCGTAAACACAACGGCATAAATAAAGCTCGACGGTTCAATCCCCCGGGTAAACATAGCAATGTCGGTTTCCACTGTATTGATGATTAATCCATCAAGAAAAACCCCTAAAAACAAACCGACGACAACGCCAATAACAGAAAGGACAATATTCTCTCTGAAGATGTATTTATACACCTCCATGTCATAAAAACCGAGAACCCGGATGGTGGCAATTTCACGGACGCGTTCCGAGATATTAATATTGGTGAGATTATATAAAACAACCGCTGCCAAAGCGCCGGCGGCAAGCAGCATAACCACCACCACAATACTTAAACTGCTGATGCTGTCAGACGATGATTTGACAATGTTTCCGGTAAAGTTCACCGCCACCACCCCATCTTTTGCCAGCCAATCGCTGGCAATGGCATTTTCCAAATCCGTTGATGTGTCGGGAATATTGACATAGGCCATATTCACAGTCAGCGGTTTTCCAAAAGCGGTTTCATAAACTGCTGGTGACAAGTAGATATAATTTTCCAGATAGTTTTCAGTGATCGCCCCTAAGACAACCTCATGACTTTCATCTTCATTGTAAATTCGAATCGTATCACCAACTTTAAGTCCCAGTCCGGTGGCTACTTTTTCTGATAAAACCACCCCGGCTTCTTCCAGATTAATCGCCGCTCCCGATTTTCGATTCTGAAGGTGGATAAAATTGTTGATACTCGCAGCCGTTTCCGGGACAAATAAATAGGCATCTTTGCCAATACCGGTTCCAGCTTTTTCGATGGTCATCTTCGATTGATGCGCCAACATATTTTCACTGAAACGGGTATCATTGTTCAGTACTTTTTTAAAATCGGCCTTATCAGCAAGTGTTTCTTCATTTTTTAATGCCATATAACCATCAAAGACGGTAATATTTTCAAATTGTCGTGGAATCATGGAAAAGATCGCGTCCTGAAGGCCAAAGCCAGCCAGGATAAGGGCCGTACAGCCAGCAATCCCAATCACCGTCATAAAGAACCGCCCCTTATAACGCAGCAGATTTCTGGCCGTGACCTTTTCAATAAAGCCTAAGCGCTTCCAGATAAATGGGATACTCTCCAGAAAAATACGCTTTCCGATTTTAGGTGCCTTGGGACGCATGAGCTCTGAAGGATGTTCTTTTAACTCATAATGCGTAACAATCAACGCCGCTGCCACCGTACACGAAATAGCAACCAGGCAGCTGATGATGATCGGGATCCAGGGTGGGGCGATGATCAAATCTGGCACCTGATAGAGCAGTCCATAGGCGCCGGCGATTAAATAGGGCAGGGTATTGATACCAAAAATCAAACCGATGATTGAACCAATCGCCCCGGCTAAGATGGCATAAACAAAAAATTTAGAACCGATTTGATAATGTTTATACCCTAATGCTTTTAATGTTCCAATCTGGGTGCGCTGTTCTTCCACCATCCGGGTCATGGTCGTAAAGGAAACCAACGCCGCCACCAACAGGAAGATCAACGGGAACACCCCAGAGATATTATCGATGCGTTTGGCATCTTCGCCATAACTGGTATAACCCGGATTGTCATCCCGGTTGAACAAATACCATTTGCCGAATTCCAGATCGCCGATTTTTGCCTCTGCTTTAGCCAGATCATTGGCGGCATTCGCCAGTTCAGCCTCTCCTTCGGATCGTTTTTGAGCCAGTTGCGCTTCGCCGTCATTTAATTCAGCCCACCCAGAATCAATCTGATTCTGGGATGCAACGAGAGTATTCAAGCCATCTTCCCGGCCGGCCTCAAAAGCGGCGATGCCGTTGGCAAGCTGGGTCTTACTGCTGGCCAGGGTTGTCCAACCGGCATCCAGCTGATTCTGGCCATCGATGGCCGCCTGCTTCAGGGCCGCTTCGGCATTGGGCAGCGTGGTTTCCAGTTCAGCTAACTGGGTTTTCATCTCGGCTAACTGCGTTTGAAATGCATAAATCCCATCGATGGCATCCTGAACCTGGGCTGCCCCGGCATATGCCTGGGCCAGGCCGTCCTGAACCACCGCAATTTGATTGTCAATTTCTGTTAACTGCGCTTCCAAAGCAGCCAGCTGCGCCGGGTAATCTGGGGCAGCTGGATCCAGACTTTGAATCTGGGCTGCCACACCTGCTCTCATATTCTCCAAGTTTGATAAGGCACTTTCGCCCTGGGCAATCTGATTTTGCAGATCAGTGAGCTGAGCTTCCAATGCCGGTAACTGACCGGAGGGATCCTGAGCTTCCATCTGAGCAATACCATTTTCCAGATCAGCGATCCCCTGACGCATCGTCTCCAGTTGGGCCTCGCCAATTGCCAGTTGCTGTTTTAAGGTCGCCGCTCCCTGGATCAGATCGGCTTCGCCCTGAGTAATCTGATTTTGGGCATCGGCCAACTGCGCCTGAGATGCCGCAATTTTAGTATTGTATTCATCCCATCCGGAGCTTAAGGCGGCTTCGCCATCCAGCAATTGGTTTCTGGCATCGGCTAATGTCGCCTCACCCTGAGCGATGCCATCATTAAATTGGGCGACGCCATCGTTATATTTGGCTCGGCCTTTATCTAACTCCACCTGGGCCTTGGCCAAAATATCGGCATGGTTTATTTCCAGTTGTTTGATCCCCAACGTTTCAAACTGATCCTGTAACGCCGTTATCGCTGCTTGATATTCATCTGAAAACGGATAAACACCATTGGCGGTCGCGTCCGACAAAACATAAACTTCAGTATAGCGCTCGGCAGCAAAATTTTCAGTGGGAATAAAGCCATAGTAATCCACTTCACCCCGACCGACACTAGTGCTGCCCCGTTCAATCGAAACAAATTGCGGTGATCTGACAAAGCCTACGATGGTGTAATTATCCCGCTTAAGCGATTCGGAAAGAGCCTTATCGCCAACCTCGGGCGCTAGCTTGATGCTGTCACCCAGTTGGTAACTATAGCTGGATAAACCCATGCCCTTATCTTCCTGGGGTTGTTCCAGTAGAATTTCGCCGGCATTTTCCGGCCGTCGGCCTTCGACCAGCAGCGGCTGATTGAGGGCTTGACCTTCCTGAAAGGCCATCAGCTTGATAACCGGTCGTTTATCGCCCCGCTCAATGATGACATCAGCCGAATAGCTGGGCATAACGGTATTGACCCCCGGGGTGTTTTTTATCGCTTCCACATCGGCTGGCTGAAAACCATAAGTAGAAACCAGCCGGATATCCATCAGCTGCTGATTTTGATAATATTGGCTGACCGTGTATTTCATGCTAGGTCCGGTTGTTTTTACCCCGACGAAAAAACATATCCCCAACGCAATGATGGCTACGATGGATAAAAAGCGGTTTTTTGATTTTTTGATTTCTCTGAATGTATCTTTCTGCAATGCTTTCATTGATATTTCCTTTGTTAATAAATTATGGTTCAATTATTCTGGACTGTGTTTTCGATCCAATCAATTATAATTCCACCGAATCGCATCGCTATCGAATAGTTAGGTTTTAGCTGCTCAGTCAGTGAAATCCTGCTTTTCTTTTTAAATAGTATATAAAAATCTAATCTATAAAAATAGTCTATAAAAACCGAGTCTTTTTATTATTCTACCATGAATTTATTAAGAAAACATCTAGTGAAAGCTTTAATCTGTCAGACACGGATATTTTCTTTCATGCTGATCAACCCGATTATTTTTTCCTTCACTGGGATACCAGTGAGTTCGTTCAAAGCCTCTGCATACAGATTAACCTGGATCTTATATCCGTCGATGATTTCGTCCCGCTGATTGATATCTTGATAATGATCGGTCTTATAATCGATAATCACCCATTGGTCATCTTCCATAAAAGCGCAATCGATAATCCCCTGAACGATAATTTTTTGCTCGATTCCAACCCACTCCTCCCTAACCTTAGCAGGATCATAAGCGTAGTTAAATGGGATCTCCCGCCTAATTTCTGCGGCTGACAACAGACGAATCCCCAATGGCGAGGTGTAAAAGCCGATCAGGGTATTCAATCGGATGGTTTTTGCCAATGCCTCCGGCAGGAATTCCATTTTTATCAAGCGGTCGATCTGATCTGCCAGATACGATTCTAAAAAACGCGACAAATCTTTTTCGCCATTTTCTACTAGCGCCGCCCGGATTGGTTTTAAGTCCACCACTTCCATTAGTAAATGAAGCGCCGATCCCCGCTGAGTGGCTGAAAAATCGGTCTGCTTCTGTTCCATAAATTTTGGACCTTCCAAACGTTGGGGAGTATTTCTGACAAGTCCCTTTTCATGCAATTGAGTTTTTCGGTAATTTTTAATTTCGGTAACACTCATCTTGCTGGGCAGATCATCATCTGCTTTAGTCGGATAGCGATAATTAAGCCTGTTATCAATCGCTTGTCTGACTTCCGAACTGATCAGCATTTTATTTTCTGGATGCTGCAAAATTTCCTGACTCACATCTGCAACTTCTTTTTGCTGAACAGAACCTTCTGGAGCTTCATGGTTATTCGGACTTTCGGCTACGGTATTTTTCAAAATAGTGTTGTCACTATGATGATATGAAATTGTGAAGTCCGGCAGATCCAAATCAGATCCGGTCTGATCCTTGCCATCTAAGATCCCCATCATCACCCAATCCAAAAGGCTGGCGGCATTTAATAAATGGTATTCATCCGGTTCATCGTGCCATTTCTGCTGGGCCTTTTCCAAGTTTTTAACAGTGCCGACAATAATCAGCTTTTCTTCAGCTCGGGTCATCCCCACATAAAGCAGCCGCATTTCTTCGGAAAGCATTTCCATATTGCTTTGGGCTTTACAGACCTCTTTGGCCAGTGAATTATGTTTATAGCGCTTTTCCAGATCGACATAGTCGGGACAGATACCCAAATCCTTATGAAAGAGGATCTGACTGTTATTGCTCCGCTTATTAAAGCCCTTGCCGGTACCAGCCAGAAAGACAATCGGAAATTCCAGGCCCTTGCTTTTATGGATGGTCATCAGCCGCACCACCGCTTCGTGATTGCTGACCATCGCCGGCGGCGAAATATCCTGCTTATGCTTTTTCATGTTTTCCACAAAACGAATGAACTGGTACAGACCTTTGAGGGTGGATTTTTTATAATCCCCGGCCCGCTTTAACAGAATCCGCAGATTGCATTGGCGCTGTTCCCCGCCGGGAAGGGCCCCCACAAACGCATAATAACCGGATTCCAGATAGATTTTCCAAAGAAAATCTTCCACCGGCATCAGCTTGGATTGATCCCGCCAGTTGTTCAGTTTTTCATAAAACCGACCTAATTTTTTAGCCAGTTCATCACTTTCTTCCTGACCATATGTTGTCACGGCCTGATAGAAAAACCCCTGGGGATGTTTAATCCGCAGCCGGGTGCATTCGGTGGTGGTAAAATTACCGATAGGCGAAGTCATAATACTCAGCAGCGGCAGATCCTGATGCTGATTATCCATCAGGTTCAGCAGATTCAAAATCATGGTGATTTCCAGTGACTCGTAGTAATTGGTGCCGCCGTCAAAATAAGTGGGAATGCCCATTTCGCTGAAGACCTTAAGGTACACATCCCCTCTGCCTGCCACGCTTCGCATCAGCACGCCAAAATCGCCATAGGTGATGGCTCGCTCCCGATTATTCCGGGTATCAAAAAAACGGGTTCCGACCAGCGCCTGAATTTGATTGGCGACAAAACGGGCTTCAATTTCCACCGCACTCTGATCTTCCTGATCTTCATCAAATTCTAGATAATCGGCGGTATCACTGGACTGCGGCTTGGTCTCGATCACATGGATCTCGGTCTTTTCATAGGGACCTTCATGGGGCAGACCTTTATTGAGCATGGCCTGTTGATCATAATTGATTTCTCCCAGACCCGGTGTCATGATCTTGCTGAAGACGGCGTTAACCCCATTGATCACCCCCTGGGCGCTTCTGAAATTCTGGTTCAGTGTCACCAGACTGTTGTCTTGATTATCATCCTGGCCAAAGCTTTCGTATTTTCCGATAAAAATCGTCGGATCGGCCAACCGAAAGCGGTAGATGCTCTGTTTGACATCGCCAACCATAAAATAGTTATTATCCCGGACAATCCGTTGGAGGATGGTTTCCTGCATTTCATTGGTATCCTGATATTCAT
>JAKLQL010000545.1 GCA_022013395.1 Acetobacterium sp. | reverse complement strand
CGGCGGTGAGGTATCCGGCAGCGGTTATCGAAATGTCGGGGAATCCTTTAATATCAGCTGATTAAGCAGATAGTAACCACCGCCGCCAAACAGCACCGAACCGGGGAACTCATTCATCACCCAGGTTGATCCGGCCAGGAAAATGGTATCCTCGGGCAGGGTATTAACGCTGATCCATTGCTTGCCGACAAACTGGGCCGGACTGATCGTACTGGTCCGGGCCGGAAGCATCGTGGCATTAATCGAGCCGTTGACATCGGTCAGGGTATGGGACATCAAAAATTTGGTGCCGAAGTTTTCTTCCAGAGTCAGCCGTTTATCGGTGCCGTAAAAATAACCGTCATCCTTATAATCAACCTTGTCAACCAGGGTAAAACCAGTGTCGGAATTGCTGTAAAGATACATTTCACCGGCGGCCTGATTAAAGTCAATTTTTAGAATATTCCCGGACAGGGTATAATAACCGACGTATGCCATCAGATTATCGGGAATGGGGGCTGGCTGAGCGGTTGTCACCGGAGCGGCTGTTTCGGTTGAGATCACGCCTTTTTCGGCCAGCAGGGTTTTGGCGATGACATCGGTCACTTCAGTGGTATTAACCGGCCCGGAAAAAGTCACAGCGATGGTAATGTTCTGATCTGGTAGTAGATACAGCATCGAGTGGTATTCGCTGGTATCACCGCTTTTATAAATTAGGCGTACCCCCATCTGTTCGTAGGCTTCATCGTTGACACTATCCCAACCCAGCCCAAAGGCCATTTTAGGTGTCCCGGAGGGAACCGTCTGACTGCCATATTGGGGGGTGAAGGATTCGTCCAGCAGTTGCGCATCAATTATTTTCCCGGCCAGAATGGCGTCCCCAAATTTGACTAAATCGTGGGCATTAGAGGCAATCCCACCGGCGCCGAGACTGTTGACATACTCCCGATCGGCAGCGCTGCCGTCGCTCTTATAAGACAACGCCAGATTGGGATTATCCGCTTTAAAATAACAGCTGGTATTATTCATACCGGCTTTGGTTAAAATATTTTTGCTCAGATAATCAGCATAGCTCAGCCCGGAGACCTTTTCAACCAGGACCTGAGCCAGGGTAAAGCCGTCGTTACAGTAAATACTGATGATGCCAGGGTCGCCTTTTAAGGAGGAGGTGCTTAAATTTTTGAGGAAATAGCCCAGATAATCAGCATCTGGAGCGGTCGTAATGGTGTCATAACTGTAGGTGCCGTCAAGTTCCGAGGTGTGATTCAGCAGCATCCGCACGGTAATCTGCTGGTAGCGCGGATCGGTCATGGTGAATTCCGGCAGATAGGTGGCCACCGGCTGATCCAGTTCCAGTTTGCCGTCCTGGCAAAGTTTACGCACTGCCATGGTGACAGACATTGTACTTGCCGAGCGAATGTTGAACTGGGTGCGGGTATCAACCGGAAGGGCTTTTGTACGGTTGGCCATGCCAAAACCTTCCTCATAAACAATTTTGCCGTTGTCGCTAATCGCCACCGAGGCACTGGCAGCGCCACCGCCGCTGATGGCTTTCCAGATTTCAGTCCGGGTGGCGGCAATGGTTTTTTCATAGCCGGCTGATGATTTTGATGTCGCTGTTGAGGAGGCGGTGCAGGCGGCCGTTGTCAGGGCCAGCCCGGCCATCAACAGGCAGCAACAGAGAAGGGTCAATTTTCTTTTCATTTCTTCAGATCCTTTCATTTAAAAAGTGTTGTAGGCATTTGCGAATTAAAAAACAACGACCAAAGCTCACGGCACTTTTGCAATTACCGAAAAAGCTTTTGCTTAGATGATACCGTTCTGATGAAGACAAAACCAGATATTAATGACTAAGGCGATGCAGGTTACCAGAATGATACTGGCGATTAAAGGAATGGTTAGCGGGATGGCCCGCTTTTTTACCACATAAAAAATAATGCCATCATTTAAGGCGATAACCAGAACGCCTCTGATTACTAATTCGATAAAAATGTTCATTGACATAAACCTCCTCTGGGATGAATGGTTAGCGATTATTAACGTTTTTGATATCCATCCTTTTAATACCCATACTGACGGTAAAATCATCATTTGACAAAGCCAAGGTGCGAATTATTTTAATAATGACACCCAAAAACCATTCCAGTAAACCAAAGGTGATTGAAAAACCTCAAAGGGGGTACAAACAGAATTAATCTGTCAATCCTTAAAAAAAGGAGGAAATTGCCTGTGCTTAAATTGAAATACAATCGGTTCCACTTGGGAGTTGTCCTGCTGGTGGGGATCTTACTGCTGCTCACCGGCTGCACTACGGTACAAACAAAAAATACTGGTACCGGCGACCAACCGGCGAAATCGACCACGACCACCACCCTTAATCCGGCTACCATTGCCGCCGCCCAAAAAGCCCTTAAGTTTTATGAAATCATCAGCCTGGATCAGACCAGAGCTCAGTTAGAAGCTCAACTAGGGGTTCCTGGGGAAGTTCAGGCCGATGGCCGGGTAGCCTATTTCGATCCGGAAAGCGGTTATGGGGTCATGATCGAATACGGAGAAGATGACACCGTCTTTGCCAAACGGCTGATCCCTAATGCCAAGTCTCCGGAACTGGCGGCCCTTAATCCAGTTCCGGTTACTGATAAACAGACCTATCGACTGGCCGCCGGGATGCCCTATTATGAGGTTCAGGACATTATGGGCGGCGACGGCATTGAAATCAGCTTGAGCAAGCCTGAACCCGGTAGCCCCAAACAGGTCTACGGTCTGGGCTGGTTCAACCCGGACGGCTCCTTGGCGATTGTCTATCTCAATCTGCCCAAGGGCGAGGTCATCTCCTCAGAATATATCCCCGGCTAGCAAAAAGGACTAACAAGCAGCATGTCTGCTCGTTAGTCCTTTTCGAGAGTGCTATAAAATGACAGCCGGGTAATGGTAAAGTTCCTGGTATTTTTTTATAAAACAATATCATTAAACAAAAAAGCATTGATCTGATCAATCAGCTCCCGGGGTTCGGTCATCTGATCGATGACTTTTTTGGCCTGACTGACATCCTGCGTAATCAGATTGTCAACCCCTAAATGGACCATCTCAGTGATGGACTCTTCCGAATTTACCGTCCAGGCAAAAACCTCCTTATGTTCCCCATGAATGGCGGTTACCTTTTTAGGGGTGATAAAAGAAGCTTCAATACTAAGGGCATCAACCGGTATGGTCTGAATCTCACCCAGGGCCACCCCGGTGACATAAGCCCGTCTGATCTGCGGATCAACCCGAGCGACCTGTTCCAAGCTGGGATAATTAAGCGACGCCAGGATGCACCAAGCGCTGGCGTTGGTCTGCTGGATGACCGCAATGGTGGAAGCCACCAGGCTGGTTTCATTCCCGCTGGGGTTGATCTGGATACTCAGTTTTATTTTGTCCTGACAAAACAGCAAGGCTTCGGATAAAGTAGGAATATTTGAATTTTTGAGTTCATCTGCAGTCATTTCCCAGACATTAATGGGTTGGCCGGTTGTTTTTTTAATCGTCGGTTTGGAAACCACAATCACCCCATCTTTGCTCTGGGCGACATCAATTTCGGCATAATCGGCCCCTTCATCGATGGCTTGCTGCAAAAAGGCCAGGGTGTTGGCCGGGGTCGACAATAACGGACTGTTTTGAGCGGTGATTTTTGGCCCTTCAATAAAATGGGAATTAAAGGTCTCATGAAAGGTAGTGAAAATGACATAAGTGTTAAGGACGACGATCACAAAAATAGACACCACACTGACGCCAATAAATAATTTTTTCCGCTCGCTGACAGCTTCATCACTATTATTTTTATTGACAATCAAGGCCGTTGAAGGAATCTCGATCTTGGCCATTTGGGAATAATCGTAGTAGAACATTGACACCAGGGCGAAGGTGATTGATGTCTCAATGAGTTGAAAGGTGGTAAAGAACGCCGCAACAAAAAATCCGAAGCTGCCAATAAAAATTGATACCGCCAGCGTATCTTCCAGGATCTGACTGAGCACAAAGTAGGCAACCACCTCAAGCAGCCCAAGCAGCAGCATCAGTACCAGTAGAATCGCCGTATTCCAGAAAGCAACCCAGAAGGTGGTATGCCAGAAATGACCTTTTAACAGCGCCCGGCTTTTTTTGATGGCTTCAAAAAAGTTATGATCTTCCAGGGTGAAATAATGGATCGAAAAAATCCAGAAGATCACCAGTAAAAACAACATCACGATGACCACAAAGTAGATCAGGGACAGCATCGGGCTGGCCAGAATATGGGACATCACAAAGTCCGGTATCGAAACTTCGGAAATAAAACTGGATGCCATTGAAAATTCAGTAAAGGGGATGATGATCAGGACCAGAATCAGCAGTGGGAAATTACGCAGTTTAGCAATCCGGAGCGCCCGTTCAAACCCTTTTTGACATAGCGGGAGCAGTCGGACATGGCGCTGAAAATGGCTTTCATTAAACAGGACGATCAGCGTCGTTAATTCAAAAAGCCCGTAAAAACCAAGCACCAGCAAAAAAAACAGCATCGTCAGCAGGCAAAGGGGATTGCTAAACACCTGGAAAATATTGGCGTCGCTGATAATCGGAAACCCCAACACGTTCATCACCTGATCAAAGAGAAAAAGGCTGCCGGGATAAACAATTTGGGTACCAACCAGGGTGTAGATCGCTTCGAAGAGGAGGAGGGTTAAAAAATTAAATTGAACAAGCTTGAACTTCACTTTGCCATGCTGGAAAACGTCAGCTAGAAATGCTTTCATTTAGGACTCCTTTCGGCGTGGATTCGTTGCGTTATTGTTATCCAAAGTATAACAGAAAGTTGATAACCATGCATAGCACTAAATTGTCGAAAGAGGGAAAGTATGAGGGGCAAGTGAGACACTGATGTTTTTAAATGCATCGTCACTGTGCTATACTGATAGTAATTTTAGAAATGAGGGCTGAAACTTGACCGAGATGTTAAAAGAGATGAAGTATCGCTATTTGTTCCTGGGGGT